>DNCV01000037.1 GCA_003484395.1 Dehalococcoidia bacterium | reverse complement strand
AATAAAATATAGCTCACATGATACTACAACGATAATCAGAATGCAGTGACATTTGTCACGTATACAGGGGGGGGGGGGTTAAACCGCCGAATTTGTTTTACTGCCCGCAGCCGAACACGCAGCAGTTTTTTGCTACAGGATGACAGGTATGCCTTTGTTTTTCAGGTATTCCTTCACCTGTCGAATGCTGAACGTACGATAATGAAAAACTGAAGCCGCCAGCAGCACCTGAGCGCCGCCTTTGACCACTCCCTCATAGAAATGTTCCAGCGTACCCGCTCCTCCCGAGGCTATCACAGGAAGGGTTATTGCATCCGCAATTGCCCTGGTGAATTCAAGATCGTAGCCGGTCTGCGTGCCGTCGCCATCGATGCTCGTCGGTAATATCGCCCCGGCGCCGAGGTCCTGGCACTGCTTTGCCCATGATACAGCGTCTTTCCCGACAGGTTTCGTTCCGCCCGAAACGACAAGTTCAAATCCGGAGGGCATGCTGCTGTTTCTCCGTGCATCGATCGCCACTGTAATCTTCGATGAGCCGAACTTGCCGGACGCCTGCTTCACCAGATCGGGATTATTAACGGCAGCGCTGTTCATCGAAACCTTGCTGGCTCCGGCTGCGAGAACCGCTTCGATATCCTCAATTGAGGAGATACCGCCTCCGACCGTCAGCGGAATTGTAATCGCAGAGGAGACTCTGTTCACCAATTCCAGCCTCGTCTTGCGATTTTCCAGCGTGGCTGCAATATCGAGCATCGCCANNTCGCCAGCTCATCAGCGCCTTCCTTCTGATAAAACGCCGCATTTGCCACAGGATCGCCGGCGTCCTTGAGATCGGTAAAATGTATGCCTTTTACCACCCTGCCGTCCTTCATATCGAGACAGGGCATAATTGTAATGACTTTCATCGTCCTGCACTCTCCTCCCCGATGAATATTTAAGTACCAGGTATTGTACCATCTAAGCATGGATTTCCCATATCAAACTGGGACATAGACGCGTTGCTATGGTAAAATAACTTCAAAAGCCTCTTTTTTAGCCACATTAGATGGGGCTGGCTGGAGGAAACCCAATGGGTGAAAAGACGAAGGCGACATTGAAGCTTAAATTCGATAGGCGACTGAGGCTAGAGTTCCATGGGGACAGGATTACTTCCGATGATGGATTGCTGAAGTGGCAGTGCCCAAAGACCTATTTGTTGCCATTCTGGAGCGGATAAGCCGATTATGCCTATCACCCGACTAAGCACACCTGCGGTCGAGCAGGCAGTTACCTGGAAAAGAGAGGAGAGGTATCGCCTCTTTTCGGATGGAGCGCTTCGCCAGTGCCGATAGACGAGGATTCTCAGTGCTACAGGGCTCAGAGACGGTTATTGACAACCAGATGCCGTAGATATATTATCGGTGATAAGAGCAATGAAAGTCAGGATGCCTCATTGCAAATTGAAATGGGAAATGTCCTTCTAATCTCATCTCCAAATAATCATATTGAATGCTGCACCATTCGGTTCTATAATGGAAATTCAAGAATTCAATAAGTCACGGAGGTTACATTATGAACGTCATCGGCATCGTCGGCAGCCCGAGATTAAACGGCAATACCGAGCTATTGACCGCTCATACTCTCAAAGCCATCGCTGAAGAAGGCATAGACACGGAGCTTATCCGCCTGGCCGGGCTGGACATACGTCCTTGCAATGCGTGCAAGGCCTGCGCCAAAGGAGAACAATGCTCCATCAAGGATGATGTATTCCCAATTTATCTGAAAATGAAACAGGCTGACGGCATCATACTATCCTCGCCCGTCTACATGGGCTCCGCTTCGGGACTGATGAAGGCCTTCAGCGAGCGTACCGGCTATATCGCTCGAAACAATAACAAGGCTTTCAAAGGAAAGGTCGGGGGGCCTCTGGTGGTGGCGCGCCGTATCGGTCATAACTTTACGCTGGCAGAGCTCAATTTCTGGTTTCTCTTCGAGGGTATGATCATCCCCGGATCATCAGTATACTGGAATATCGCCTTCGGCCGTGATAAAGGAGACGTACTGAAGGATGAAGAGGGAATGAATACCGCCTGGGATTTCGGCAAAGCCATCGCTTCAACGTTGAAAAAGCTGAAGGGAATATAGTATTTCACAGCAATCATATATCGAGTTTTTCCTTCACAAATAATAGTCGCTTCAAATGAGGCTATTATCACCACCTGATACCAGTGAAAATAATACAAAGTTGTTTTCTTATCAACTATGGTCAGCAGAATTTTCCATTGACGGTATAAATAATGAGTGTTACCATCTAATAGTACGCAAACACACATTGGAGAGAAAAACAACCGGTTCAGGAGGAAACTACTTATGGAAGATATTGAGCGACTTGTAAAAACAACGCTTGGGGAAATCGAAAAAGTACTTGGCAGCAAAACTGTGGTCGGTGAACCAATAACAATCGATGGAACAACGCTCATCCCGCTGTTGAGCGTAGGATTTGGTTTCGGCGCCGGAGGCGGGGGCAGCAATAAATCCGACAGTAAAAGCAATGATGGAATGGGAGAGGGCACGGGCGGCGCTGCAGGAGTTAAGCCGATCGCCATGATTGTCATCGACAAGGACGGTGTCCGTATTGAACCCATAAAAACAGGCGTGGCATCGGCATTGGATAAATTCACCGAGAAAATGCCCGACCTCATGGAAAAATTCATGAATAAGTGGGCGGAAAAGGAGAAAAATAAGGAAGGGTAGGCTGAGGTGTGGTTTTTCATTGTCCTCATCTGCCTGCTGGTACTGCTCATTCTGTTACTCTGTATTCCATTCAATTTCAGCCTGAAAGCGACGGCAGCCGATTCGATAGCCTGCTCATTCCGAATACGGTGGTTTTTCGGTCTGATCAGAAAAGATATCAGTGGACAGAAGAAAACGAACTCTGAAAAACAACGAGAGCATAAGAAACGAAACGCTTTCAGAGTTCCTCTATCGGTACTGTTTAATACAAGCTTCAGACACCAGCTATTTGTCCTCTTGAAGAGGGCGCTCTCCCATACCAGAATACGACAATTATCAATCGATCTCAGATTAGGCCTTGATGATCCGGCAGATACATGGCAGATTGCTACTGCGGCCTTGTGGACAACATTGTTCATGCACCCACCATTTCCCCATGCAATATCAATACAACCATGCTTTACCGATGAATTTTTGATCAAAGGAGAGGTATCCGGTGATGCTCAAATAACCCCGATCTCCATGGTTGCCCCGATAGTTCGATTCGCTTTCTCCGCTCCGGCATTGAAACTGATAGCCTGTATGGTGCAAACACGATGGAAAAGAAAAAAATACATATAGAACCAATCAGCAAAATCGATAGTATAAACGTCGCCATCGTCGTTGAAACGGTGATCAACTGGCACACAAACGACCATGGAGTTTTGTTTATCGGCAGAAAAAAGCCGCTGTATGTTATCTATATAAGTTCAGATAGGCAAAAACACATTCGGCATGTGACCGGTGAGGAACTATCCTCCAATGATCTCGTTCAGGAATGCCCGCAAGCCATATCGGAATATGACAAACTGGGATAGCCTACCTCATTCCAATTCTTTTTTGACAGCAAATAGCTTATACTGAAATGTCGGTCGTATTCCGTGACTATCACTAAACGGAGGAACACATGAAACGAGCCTATGCCGATATTCTTGAAGGACAAATGCATTACCGGTATGAAGGGAGGTGGTAGTAACAGCTTTCATATGCGAAAAGGTTTTCATATCATTGCTCGTTTTAGATGTCATAAATGCAATGGAACATTCTTTCGAGCTAGGAAAATGAGACAAAAACCGTTTAAGCATTAATGGTATTTTGATACTTGACATCATGGGATAATTACCAAACATTAAATACCCATGCGCATGTTTTGACATGGATTGCTGCCGGAAGTATCATTTCACGAACATGCACTCAGGTATTTTATCCATACTTTCGGTTCTTCTGGGCAGTCTATTTTCCATCGGCTGTCTCATCGGCGCATTCGTCTATTTCCGGCGTAAACGCCTCATCGATGACCTCCCGACATCGAAGACGTGGGGTGTATTCATCGGCTTAACGGAATTGAAAGGGACGGCGAAAACCGAAACTCCGCTGACAAGCTATCTCACTGGAAAACAATGCGTACAATATGCCTGGCATATAGAAGAGCACTGGATGAGAACGGTCGTTGAGACGTATCGGGATGCACAGGGTCACATGCAGACCCGCATACGCACGGAGAGCGGCTGGAAGAAAGTCGCCGGCGACGATCAATCCATTCCGTTCTATCTTCAGGATGATACGGGCATCATTCGCATTCTCCCTGAGAAAGCATCGATTCACGGCATCAGGACATTCGACGAAACCTGCTCGCGGGACAATCCTCTCTACTTCGGCAAAGGCCCGTCAGCCGAGATAGCCAACTCCACACATCGCCGCCGTTTTGAGGAGACCGCGATTCCCCTGGATGCCATGCTTTACGTGCTGGGTCAGGCACGGGAACGGCAGGATATCATTGCTGCGGAGATCGCCTACGATAAAAACGCGCCGATGTTCATGATCTCGACCAACACGGAGAAGCAGATCAGCAAAAGTTACGGGCGCTGGTTCTGGTTCTGGCTGGTTTTCGGACTAATTCTCGCCGTCGCCGGAATAGTCGTTCAGGATATCGTTATACGATTCGATTCTGCCGCACGCTGGCAGCCGTATACCGTGATCATCGGCGGATTTTTTGTGATATTCGGCCTCAGTTGGCTCTGGATCGTTTACAACAGTCTGGTCAATCTCCGTCACCGTGTTGAGCAGGCATGGTCTCAGGTAGACGTGCAGTTGAAGCGGCGGAGCGATCTGATTCCCAACCTTATACAGGTTGTGGAAGGATATCGATCCTACGAACGGGATGTACAGAGTCTGCTGGTAGCGCTGCGGGGACAGGCGGCAATTACACCGGAGCAAAGCGGGGTGCCGGAAATGAAAGGCTTCTCGCCGTCGCTGCATGCCGTTGTGGAACGCTACCCCGAATTGAAAGCCAATGAATCATTTTTAAAATTACAGCAGGCGCTGACGGACACAGAGCAGCGGATCGCATTAGCCCGCGATTATTTTAACGAGGTGGTCACTTTCTATAATACCCGTCTCGAGATTATCCCTGACCGGTTCCTGGCAACGATCACCGGTTTTCATCCGCGATCGCTGATGAGCACGGCGGAATTCGAACGTGCTCCCGTCCAGGTACACTTTCAATCCTGAGCAGCATTCCAATATTTGCATTATGGACCAAATACATTCATGTTAAAAACATGACACACGAAATCTGTTTGCCATAGAATGCCTGCTCTTCATTAGCGCAGGCATTCTTTCGATCAAAATGATTAAACAGGAATAATTGCCTTTCTCTGTGATCTCGTGAGCATATCGAGAATATCATCGGTCATATTCGTCCCTATTGTGCTATACATGGATATACGCTACTATATAGATTATGTCACGTTTCACAATGAATACTCGGGCAGGGAAATCCGATAGGACACGCCTGGTGGCGGTTCTCCTTATTATTACGCTAATAGTATCCGCCTTTAACGTGGCGTTTACCGGGGCAGCGCAGGCCTCAGAATCAATCCCTTCCACACCCGTCTCTCTGTCGCCGGCCAACGGCGCTACCGTTTATACATTGACACCGAGAATACAGTGGCAAGCATCCGCAGACAACGAAACATTCAGCATCCAGATGGCAGCCGACTATCGTTTCAGCAAACTCATCCTGGAACAGAAAGACATTACAGACCCATATTATGATGTCACCGGCCTGAACCGAAACACAGCCTATTACTGGAGGGTAAGCGCTCAAAACAGCGCGGGCATTTCCTCCGCATGGTCATCGATGTCGTACTTCAGAACCACTTCAAGCCTGCCGCCCAACCAACCCGAGAATCTGACTGCTGTAGTTGTCCTGCCCGGACAGATTGTTCTCAACTGGGAAGATAAATCCGATAACGAGATCAAATTCAAAATCGAGCGTAAAACCGGATCCGGCGACTACTTCCTCGTAACGGCTTTACGTTCAAACGTGGTCAGCTATATTGATACCAATCTCATTTCTGACACCACCTATTCATATCGGATACGAGCGTACGGCATAGCGGGAGACTCGGCTTACTCCAATGAGGCGTCCGCCACAACATTGCCTCCCCCTCTGGCAGCGCCGATACTGTCGGAGCCGGTTTCCAATGCCATCGTCTCGACGCTGACACTGAGGATGCAATGGCATGAATCGCCGGAGATGACGCGGTACGGCATTCAGATAGCCACCGATAATGATTTTGCCAATCTCATCGTCAGCGAGACGAATCTCACTTCTTCATACTACGACGTCCCTTCCGATGCGTTAACCTGGAAATCACTGTACTTCTGGAGGGTCAGAGGACAGTCAGGGAGCGGCATGATCTCTGATTGGTCGCAGCCGTGGTACTTCACCACATTTCCCGAATCCTCCAGCGCCTTTTCCTGCGGCTGCGCACGGCGGTAGAAAGCCTCTCCCATTCCGGAAGGCTTTATTAGTGTAAAAGAATATAACGTCAAAAAAATATAAATGAGGGTTTGTTGTACTGCATCCCGTTGCATATTGGGATGTAGATCGCTGACAACTATTCTCCGCTAATAAATTAAGAATAGGCACATGGGTGTAATATAGAAGTGCNNCGGTTCCGAAGACCGATGCTCTTGTCCGCTGAGCTACAGGCGCATACAGACTAACTTAAGGAAAAGCACGGAATCCGTTACTTTACCAGTAGACATAATAATCGTTTTACCAACATTTTGCCAATAATCTTTTACCAGCTTCACTTTAAGGAGATCGAGGCTTCATCAAGCGTCAATTGCTCAGCACCCGATCCATAGCCTCGGCGAAACTGTGTTCATCTTGTGTGTCTATCACCCAGTCGGCAGCATCCCTAACCTCGTCGTGAACGTTACCAACCGCAATCCCAAGCCCGGCCCATTGAAGCATGCCTATATCGTTCGCACTATCCCCGATGGCAACCGTTTGACTCCGGTCTATTCCCATGATTCCCGCCAGATATTTCAAAGCTTTACCCTTTCCGGCATCGGAATGGACGACCTCGCAGAACGACGAATGCACTTTGGAAGCAACCAATTTCGAATTAAATTTGGCGCGCAGATCAGAAATAAATTGATCGATTTTTTCCATCTCATCCAGAACCGCAATCCCTGTTGGCCGTTGGCTGAGAATAGTCATCAGGTCATCAACGATCTGTATTCTCACATTATGCACTTGAGCATAACGCTGATCTCTTATGTGATCTTCCTCCACAAATATCATATTGTTAAGATAGACATATTTATGAGCGTCTATCTGTCGCGTAATTTCGATCACTGAGCGAGCAGATGGTATTGTCAGAGGTTTATGCCAGATGGTGTCGCCATAATTCGGTACTTTTATCAAAGCACCCTGATTACAAATGATGGGATGTGATATACCCAGTTCCACAGCAAAAGTATTGGCAGGCTGATATATGCGGCCTGTAGCCAAAACAACCGCCATTCCCCGTGCTATTGCATGATGAATTGCTTTTCGAGCGCTGGGAATTACTGTGGTGTCTTTAACTATTGTCCCGTCCAGGTCTATTGCAATTAGCTTGTAATTCAACTCAATCTCGTTACTGTAATTTGCCGCAACAGGTATCTTTATTTAATGCAGACCGCAATTAAATGGTGGGGTGAGTGGAGGGATTTGAACCCTCGATATTCAGGGCCACAACCTGACGCCTTAGACCTCTGGGCTACACTCACCATAAGAGAATTCATTATAGCGTATCTACGGAACAGCATCAACGACAGGCAAGCGCCTGCCGCTCTAAGGGATTATTTTTTATCAGTCCTTCCGTAATCATCGTCCAACCTTACCACATCATCCAGCTCAGGGGACGATACTTCAAATAAAATAGTATCTTTCACCGCCTGCATACGGTGGCGGGTAAGCGTTTCGATCCGTTTGCAATCACCTGCTTTGAGCACAACAGATTCAAGCCTCCCGTCAGCGCCACCCATCTGAAGCAATAATTCGCCCTGATATACATAAATACTCTCATCTTTCTTTTGATGATACTGCAAGCTCAATCTGTGTCCTTCCTTAATATACAACAACTTGCCTGCATATCTTTCTGTATGTGCAAAGATCAGCTCATACCCCCAGGGTTTTTCAACTTTTCGAGGTTGTTCTGAACCATCATTGATTTTGCTATTATTTCGCTCTTTCGGCACAGATATATCCTCCTTTAAGCATCATTATGGTGATCCTTCCGTATAATAATGTCTCAATTATCCATGGTAAGCCATCGCACAGTCTCATTATAACCCTATTGACAAGGTATAAACCAGCTTGTAAAATAAATTATCTTTAAGGAGGAACTTCGCGTTATGAAGAAATTTTTCGGAATATTGTTTGTGGTCATGACAGTGGTTACTTTACTCGCCATCCCGGCAGCAGTGTCAGCAGGAGCGCTGGCAACCGACTGCACTTTTGAGAAAATAAAGTGGCAGGATAATCCAAACTCCTGGCATCTGTATCTCAATAACTGGGGAAGGACTCCGCCCAATGCGATGTCACGGCTTGCCGGACTTGCACTTCAATCGCTCTACAAAGAGAGCGGCAAAAATGCGGCTTGTTCCACCGCAACCTGCACAACCTGCGATGATTGTGCAAAAAACGGCGGACTCTGGGGTGTCAGCTCATGCTTTGCCAATAAGAGCTGGGCTGCCGATGATATCAGCACAAAAGTCAGTCTGACCAATTCACATCCCAACCATTTCGGTTGTGGTTGCTGTGCTGCGACAACCGGCAAAGGCGAAACCTGTGGCAGCCAATACTGCGCCAATGGGCCATGCAGCAATTGTTCCGGTGGTGACTGGGGCATCAGCGGCTGTGCTCATCCGCAATGCGTTGGTGATACCTGGTGCTACACCGACAACCTGGCAACAGGCAAGGGCAGCAG
>DNCV01000017.1 GCA_003484395.1 Dehalococcoidia bacterium | reverse complement strand
TTTGGAGATTTTCATTTTTCTCTACCAGGTTTAGTAGAGGAACGACCTGGCAGGTTGTTCTTGGTAGGGTGATCCCGTAGAGGCTTAAGGGGGAACGGATCAACGGCGTGGACCTCCGTTCTACACATCACGATTTTTCCAAATTTTGAGAATACTAACCACTCACCAGGGTCGATAGTCTCTAGCCTCAACGGCCCTATTTATTTTGTTGGGTCCCCAAATAGGATCTTCAATTTATAGGAGCTGGTCACTTCACTCCCAAATTATGTGACTTTATACAATTCGAGGGCTTCATCGAGTACTTTCAGATGCGATTTAATATCCGATCGATTTAACAAGTTCTGATAAACATCATCTATTACTGAATAACCCATTCCTTCCAATGCGTTTTCGAGGCCCACAATTTCGGAACAGTCAGTCATTGCGATTTGAATCCGATAGCCTCCATTATCGCTGAACACGGAAAATGATACATATTTATCTTGATTATTGCATTTCAAGTTAAAGCATGGTTCCGTGTATTTATCCGGTACTTCCAAATACGACGGCTGTAGAATTTTGAAAGTATCTTTTAGCTCGATATAGAGACAATACGTAAACAAGTCCGCATGAAAGCCATTCAACTGCGTTCGCCTAAGGAGATAAATAGTATTTTGGCTCTCTTTTCGGATATAGTTTTTCTCACAATAATCGAAAGCTTCCGGGCAGTGAATTAGTGCTGTACGCCAGGGTTCAAGTTTATGATCTGCATCTATTTGACCGTCAAGTTGTGACATAAGATCCTCATTCGGGTGCAATTGATCCCATAATTGCTTCAGGAATTCGCGCGGCTCGGGGTTAGTTCCCGTACCCCTAAGCAAGCGTTTCCAGCTCGTTTCATCAGTCACAGTATTTACAAGGAAAGAAAGGTTTGAACCTCTTGGTAATAGGTAGTCGCCATAACTAAGAAATGCTCTTTGCCAACAATGCCTACCATCATCAACCAGGCCGGAAGCTGAGAAGGTCTTTTCAGCTATAGTTACATATCGTTCAAAGTTTACTTGGTTTGTTGTGTGTTTGATTGTATCCCAGAGACTTGGATTCAAATTTTTAGTATCTGTAACCGCGCCACAAAAATCCAAAAGAAACCAAATCTGGCCGCGGAAGTAACCATGTCGTTCAGCTTGGTCTATCAGTTTCCGCCAATGGTTATCCGCCAATATCAACTTAGCTTTAAGCGTCTCTTCAGCTATCTGTGGTTCGTAGAATCCAGATGTAACACTCTCTGCTTGAGCGAAATGCCGTAGTATATCATCTGCGTTTTCAAGCAATCCATTTAATCCGCGAATACTGCGCCGGAAATCTTCAACCCGATTGTAAATGGTGTTAGTGGACAAGTTGAAGATAATCCGCATCCACTCCTGAAAAGCCGCTGAATCAATTGAATCATGATACTTGTCAATGTATGCGACATATCCCGCAAACTGAACGACTTCCGCGTAAGAAAGACTTTCGCGATTTAAGGCAATTTTGTCGAAAAATAATCTTTCATCGAAAAGGCTGTTGTCGGGAAGGAAACATGAGAGGTTTCCACTCTCGCGGCTCCATGCATCAAGCAAATGAATGATTGTCAAAGTAAAGTGATCATCAAGCCAACCCCGTGAATGGAAATCAGTGTAGGATGGTACTTCCCCTTCGCGTGTGCTTCTCAACTTGTTCACATCATCCAAGTAATTCTCATCATCCGGATTGCGAGTGACTAAGGCGACCGTACGCGCGAGATTCATAAATGCTTGGTCAAATTGGTGGCTCTTTGGATCTCTAAGTTTCCAGAAAAGGTCAGCCCAGGCTGTGTCCATGCGTTGCGCGACATAATCCGCTACACTAAAAGGATGCCCGGCAAGGGAAAACACTGCTCCATTGAGCTGGTTTTTGAGCTTCTCTTCGTAACGGGCTTTGAAAGTTTCAAAGGGGGTCAGCGGCTTTCCCCGGGCATTCATCTTAATGTAAAGGTCGTCCGACAGGCCAAAGTCTTTCAGGTCGAGCAATTGGAATGTGATGGCAGGATGGTTTTCGTCAATTAGTCGCGCGAACAGGCCACTTGATGATACAAATTTCTCATGAATGGCGTCAAGCATAAGCAACACAGATTGAATAGTTGGATCAAGCCGCCAACTACGAAAGTACCAGGGTTGGTCAGTTATCAGGGTAGAAATTGGCTGCTTAATCCCAGTAACATCTTCAGGATTAAGTGATGGACGGTAGATAACCAGTTGATCAAAGAACTCATTGCTGCTCGGACGTACATCGTAAGAAAACTTCGCTTTCTTTCCATCCAAGAACATAGCTTCAAAATCCGCCCATTTCTCGTCCCGCCAAGCTAGATACCAGTGCAACAAGAAAAGCGTTGTCAGTCGCTGTTGACCATCCAAGGGTAGAAATCGGGTCTCCTCTCGACCTTCTACGCTGCCGTAAATGAAGTCGAGATTCAATGGTAGAGTTGGATCATCGATAGGTTTACACAAAGCTTCGCTTAATGCCATCAGGAAAAGCTCGCGCACTGTGCTTTCCGACGAACGTCCTTGGGCAAAGTCACGTTGAATCATAGGAATTAGGATGCGCTCATGTCGATCCAGCAATTTCTTGTAGATGATCTGGCTATCGTGGCTCATAGATTTCCTTCCTTTTTTCCACAGAAGAAATTGACTAGCACGTTTGTAATGGCCTCTTGATAGCCCTGCTGGTCTTCTTCACTCCAGAACATGGCGTTATCCACTTGGGGGCTATAACACTTTAAAAAGACATTCCGGGTACAGAGAGGGACGAAGATACCATGTTGATCGAGATCTAGAAGGCGCTGCCTCTTGACTGCAAACGGGGCATTTTTGTAACTCCTGTTCGTATGTTCATCGAGCAAGGTTAAGTTAGCGATACCATTAACTGCCTCTCCTTCTGTAGCCTCCCCGAAAAATTGTAGGATCTCCTCATAGAGAATATCGAACCTTTCGTTAGTGGCTTCGACTTGGGAGAGATCAATAAATTCCATAATCTTGCTACATAGTTCAGGCTCTATATCCTGTTGCTTAAAGTAGCCAAGACATTTTTTCAACCATTCCTTACGCTGATAGTCGCGGTCAGGCTTGTCATCGCCCACAGAACGGATATGTTCGATATCCCATTTTTCTGTCTTGAAACTGTCAAATTGAAAACGTAGATTTGATCGTTGGTTATGAAGCAGGGTTGCTACGTTAAAGAGCAGTAGAATGGATGTGACGCGTCGACTCTTGGAACCATATATAAGTGTTTCCAGGCAATCCTCAACATCCAACCGTACCGCAGCCTCATCGGAGGGGCACAACGGTTTTTGAGCAATTACTCGTTCGAAAATAAGTTGACGTAGGCTTTGTTCGAATTCGCTCTTTGTGCAGTTTTGGGATTGGGTTCGAATATCTTTAATGGAAATATTCTGACTGACAAGAAATCCAACCATGTGGAAGAGCGTGCGGTCTTCAAACCACTCTTCAAGCATCAAATAAGTCTGCTTGATCTTTCGCCATTCACTTTCAGGTGTGGCGCCGGCTTCTTTCATTCGCTGATTGAAAAAGTAAAAAAGGCCATAAGCGTCGTTCGCCATTTCTTCAGATATACCTTCCGTGCGGGC
>DNCV01000094.1 GCA_003484395.1 Dehalococcoidia bacterium | reverse complement strand
AGGAAGGTTGAGTCATTCCTGCGGCAAATACCGGAAGAAAGCTGGAACGATTGGAAGTGGCACTTCCGGAACAGAATAACTACCGTAGAAGAACTATCCAAGTATATTTCTTTGTCGCCTCTCGATCAGCAGCAGATCAGCCTCGTGGCGCGTAAATATCCCCTTTCGATAACACCGTATTACTTATCGCTTATCGATAATACTAATCCCATCGATCCGATACGTGCGCAATCCGTACCTTGCTTCAGCGAGATCACATGCAATGCTACCGGCGTTGAAGATCCGCTCGAGGAAGGCAAACACTCCGTTGTCCCCGGACTGGTGCACCGCTATCCGGATCGTGTACTTATGGTATTGACCGATCTGTGCTCCATGCTGTGCCGTCACTGTACTCGCAAACGCGAATGGAAAAACGGCGGCTGGGTGCATACCGATGCGGAGATCGAACGGATGCTTGATTACATCAGAAATCATAGCGAGGTGAGGGATGTGATCATCTCCGGCGGTGATCCGCTGGTGCTGTCGACCCAGCGTCTTGAATATGTGATCTCGGGAATCAGACAGATATCACACGTAGAGATCATACGTATCGGCACACGGTTTCCTGTGGTGCTGCCGCAGCGGATCGATGACGAGCTGTGCAACATGCTGTCTAAATATGGTCCGATCTGGTTGAATACCCATTTCAATCATCCGAATGAGATCACTCCTGAAGCAGCCCGTGCCTGCGACAAGCTCGTCCGTGCCGGTGTTCCTGTGAACAATCAGAGCGTGTTACTTAAGGGAGTCAACGATACTCTCCAGATACAAACAAAGTTGTGTCACGATCTGTTGAAGATCAAGGTGCGCCCTTATTATCTTTTCCAGTGCGATGAGGTCGAGGGTACCGAGCATTTCTGGACGTCGGTTGATGCCGGCATCAAGATCATTGAAGGCATGCGCGGCCATACCTCCGGTCTGGCTGTTCCCACATACGTTATCGATCTGCCCAATGGTGGAGGCAAGATTCCCATTCAGCCTGATTATGTACTGATGAAAACGCAGGATGAGATGCTGGTGAGAAACTATCAAAATCGCATCTTCACGTATAGAAACGCCAAGAACGGCAGGAAACCTGCCGTCCGAAAAACTAACAAACTGTTGCCGCAGCCGCTGTTTCCTATGGAAGAGTTTACGACTCAACCCGTGAGAGTTAGACGTGAGAATCGGGCTTACCTACGATCTTAAAGCGGATGTGAAGCCCGATTGTACCTGCTCCGATGATGCCCTCGAAGAGTATGACTCTCTGGAGACGATCGAAGCGCTGGAATCGGTATGCAAATCGAACGGACATGATGTCGTTCGGCTGGGCGGCGGCAGAGCCTTTCTGGAGAAGGTCCTTCGTGAGCGTGTTGACCTGGTATTTAATATCGCAGAAGGCCGAGGGACATATCGCAGCCGTGAGGCGCAGGTGCCTTCCGTTCTCGAAATGCTCAATATCCCGTATTGCGGCTCCGATCCCCAGTGCCTTGCTGTCTCTCTCGATAAGCCGCTGACGAAAAGCATACTAGCGTCATGCGGCATTGCCACGCCCGAATGGAAGGTTGTCAGTACTGTTGTGGAGCTTGAAGCGATAAACTGGCATGACTTTCCATATCCGGCTTTTGTAAAACCGGCATATGAGGGATCGAGCAAGGGCATTCGTTTTGCTTCGGTCATCGAGAATGCAGATCAGATGCTGTGCGTCGTTGGAAACGTTTTGGCAGATTATAAACAACCGGTGATTGTTGAGGAGTTCATTACCGGTGAAGAGGTGACGGTCGGTGTGCTTGGTAATGAGAATCCATCTATAATAGGCATTATGAGGGTGCTGCCGCGTAAAAAAAAGGATCATTTTATATACTCTCTTGAAGTGAAGCGCGATTGGGAGAACATGGTGGAATATGAGTGTCCGGCTAAGCTCGGCGATGCGACGAACAAGCGTATATCAGAGGCAGCGCTCAAAGTTTTCAACATACTTGGCTGCCGTGATTTTTCTCGCGTCGATTTTCGCGTGAAGCAGGATGGGACGCCATATTTTCTTGAGATAAATCCGCTCCCCGGGCTCAACCCCAAGAGCGGCGATATAGTGATCATGTCGGGCAAGATGGGCTGGACGTACAAATCGCTCGTCTCTGCTATTCTTGCTGCTGCGATGAAGCGCTATGGGTTCGCCTCGTAAGATCGCAATAATCTACAACGCTCCGACATCTTCGCATTATGATGCCGCCGGCGAGACGGCGGCAATGACTGCCGTCCTGGAGGAAGTTGAAGCGGTAAAGACCGTTTTGGAACGTGCCGGACATCAGGTAACAACAGTTCCGCTGCTGCCGCCGAGGGAGCAGGCTGCAGAGGTGATACAGAAAATAAAGGCGGAAGTGGTTTTCAATCTGTTTGAAGGATTCGGTGACGATGCTGAAGCTGAAGCCTTTATTGCCTCCGTTCTTGCGGACACAGGACTGCCACTTACCGGTTGCCAGGCTCATGCACTGGCTCTAGCGCTCGATAAGGGCAAGTCCAAGGAGCTACTACTCTCAGTCGGAGTGCCGACGCCCCGATATCAGGTGCTCAATCCTTCGCTGATTTCTCAATTTGCTCTTTCCTTCCCGTGTATCGTAAAGCCGGGCAATGAAGATGCCAGCCATGGCCTTGGCAAGGACAGCGTCGTTTATGATAAGGACGCATTGCGGCGGCAGGTGGAAAGAATAAGCACTTTATTTGGCGGGCAAGCGCTCGTCGAGGAGTTCATCGACGGCAGGGAATTCAACGCGACGGTTCTGGGAAATGATCGGCCTGTGGTGCTCCCTGTCTCGGAGATCGTTTATTTTTTGCCTTCGAATATAGCGCGCATCATTACTTACGAAGGGAAATGGGAGAAGGACAGCGTCTTCTTCAAGGGAACCAAGCCCGTATGCCCGGCTACGCTGTCCCCTGATGAGAAGTCAGCCATTAAACGAATCGTGATGGCGGCGTTCAGAGCGGTCGGCTGCCGCGGGTATGCCCGTATCGATATGAGGCAGGATGCGGAAGGCAGCATCAAAGTTCTTGAGGTTAATCCCAATCCTGATATCGCTCCCGATTCAGGAGCGGCAAGGCAAGCTCAGGCTGCCGGATTATCCTATGACGAATTTATCTTAAAAATAGTACAATTGGCGCTGGAGGATACACGGTCATGAAATCGGCAGCGATGCGTCCAATGAAAGCGGAAGACAGACCCGCCCTCGAATCCATTTTAAAAGTGACGCCCGAGTTTACCTCCGAAGAGGTCGGCGTGGCGTTGGAGCTTATCGACGATTATTTGAAGAGCGGGGAAAAATCAGGTTATTTTATACTAGTTGCCGTTGTCGGTTCCGCTGTCGTCGGCTATCTCTGCTATGGGCCGAGGCCGCTGACGACCGGCACCTGGGATATGTACTGGGTGGTGATTCATCCTGATTATCAGGGCGAGGGTATCGGCAGATCATTATTTAATGAGGCGGAGCGACAAATAGCGAAATTCGGCGGGCGGATAATGATAATCGAAACCTCATCCAAACCCGGATACGAGAAAACGATTAATTTTCACCATTCCCTCGGCTATACCGATGTCTGTCTTATCGATGATTTTTATGCGCCCGGCGACCATTTGCTCATGCTAATAAAACGGATTTGATGATAGCCATGATTAGCGCTAAGAAAAAATATTATAGAATAGGAAATGATATAGAACTACTCGTTCACAAATAAAGGTGATTGACACTTTTTTATTTGTTCTTGGTTAACAAATTGTTTTATTCGTAACTGAGCTAACGTAGAATAATTTGCATCGATTTCATAACCGATGTAATGCCGTTGTGATTTTATCGCTGCTATGGCTGTTTGCCCGCTTCCCATGAAGGGATCCAAAATAATATCATCTTCGAATGTATATAATTGGATTAAACGATATGGTAGCTCAATAGGAAATGGTGCGGGGTGCCCTATTTTCCTAGCGGATTCTGCAGGAAAAGTCCATACGCTTTTTGTCAATTCTAAAAATTGTGAATCGGTGATGGACGCTTTTTTAAAACCAGGGTTTTCCCTTCTGAACTTATCTTTTGAATAGATTAATATATATTCATGTATATCTCTAAGTGTAGGATTTCTTGCGGAAGCGAATGTGCCCCACGCTGTCGAGGAACTCGCACTCGATGCTTTATTCCATATTATCTCTCCCCGTGGAAGAAAACCAATATCGAGCATATCCTGATTAATAAATGAATTTAAAGGAATGTATGGTTTTCTGCCAAGGTTAGCGATATTAATACATGCTCTACCACCAGGGACCAGGACTCGAAAGACTTCTTTCCAGACAATTTTTAAAAAATTTCTATAATCCATAAGGGAAAGATCATTGTCGTATTCTTTGCCGACATTATAGGGTGGCGATGTGATCATCAGATGTACGCTATTTGAAGGCAATTCATCCATGTTTTCACTTGACTTAAGGAATATCCTATCAATGTTGTCTGTCAAAATCGGATTTTCTATATATTCGACATCTTTTTCTTTTGGCAAGCTTTCATATAGTTTGCTGGCATAGAAAGAAGATGAATCATGATTTCTTCGTCCAGGACTCCCAAAAGAACTAGTTTTTGTTCCGTTTCGTTTTTGAATCATTTATTCCTCATTCCAGTATTCGACCCATCGCCTGTAAGCCTCAAATGGTTGCAATTTGGTGGTGGGTTTAACCCAATCTATCACGATCTTGCTCGTATTATTATGGTTTTCAAGCTTTAATAAGGCTTCCCTACTGAATTCGACACCTCTCGGGTTTGTTCCCGTTTTTGGCAGTTTCAAATAGTTATTTCTTCCTAATGTATTAAATATTTCAATTTGCAATTCTAGAGGTATGTAATATAGGCATCCTGTTAATCCCCAATTAATTTGGGCTAGCATAATATCAGCTTTAGGGCGGTAATCAGAGATGAATCTCTGGGCGCTTTCTGCATCTACAGTCCATACTGCTTTTACCCCTCCTGCCCCTGTTATTGTTTTTATTGATATTGGAGAGTCAAAGCGATCCTACCTCTATACCTGTTTTCCCTGCTCTGGAAGATTCTAGCTCAGCTAATGAAAACAAATAAGGTAGCTTTGCTTTAATTTTTCCAACAAATATGTCATCTTCAAAAAGCTCTAATAAACGACTCGACATTGATGATCTCCAATTCAGCTGATGATTTTCTCAATTCGTAGAGTTAGCTTGCAGGGACATCTGCGAATCTGGTTGGAATTATACCATTAGGTATTTGATAATAAAACTTACAGATGCATTATTAGAATAATACAGACGGTCATCCACTTATGAAGCTCATTATGAAACTGATGGTGCCGAAAGCGACGATGGCCGTACTGGAGAACCATATCGTCCCCATGATGCGTGCACGGCTGCCGTATCTTGATACCGAGAAAAAAGATTTCATTACTCGGGGCGCTCCTGCCATGCTGCTGTTTCATGCTGATAAAAATGCGGAGATCGGAGGAGAGGATGCCGGCATCTATCAGTCGTATGCGCTGCTGTCGGTGCATTCGCTGGGACTGGGCGCAACTTCAATAGGCCTTGTGCCACCGCCGATCAACCGGAGTAAAGAGCTCCGCAGGTTGTTTTCCATACCGGAGGATCATAATGTTCTCGGGTGTGTGATCCTGAGATATCCGAAGTACAGCTTCCGGCGCGGCATTCGCCGTAACCTTGCCGGCGTGCACTGGCTTTAAATTTCGCGGTCCGTTAACTTTAGATTGCATCGAAATTTACAGGGATATGCTATATAATAACCTGCACATGTGAACTATATTTGTGTATGCAAAAGGAGGATTAATTTGAAGAAGTTCAATCTGGTATCCCTTATCCTGTTAGCCGGTATTCTTTTTATTGTCGGTTGTTCATCTGCTGCCCCGAACGAATATACCTCAGCGGCTAAACCGGTCACTGTATCGGTCGGAGAGCAATTCATCATCAAGCTGGCAGGAAATGCCACTACGGGTTTTCAGTGGTCCAGCGAATTTGACGCTGCCTATCTGAAACAGGTTAAATCCGAGTATGTCCAGGATCAATCAAAACCTGGTATGGTAGGCGTTGGCGGCAATCAGGTTTTCACCTTCCAGGCGCTGAAAGCAGGATCGACAGAAGTGAAATGCACCTATGAGCGCAGCTTTGAGAAAGGCAAAGATGCCAAGTACGAGACATTCAAGGTAACCATTAAATAAACATTGCAGTTAATCACTAAAAAAGAGCCGTCCTTTCGAGACGGCTCTTTTATTACATGTTAACGATCGCCGAAACAGGTGCCGACTGACCTCGCCGTTCGTACGAGAAATTCGTCGGGCATTACGTGGCGCGGCCCCTTTCCCACCTCTTCCAGTGGAACATCGATGATTTCGTTGCCTTTTACGCCGACCATATATCCGAATCGTTTACGCTGCACCAGATCCATTGCGCTGGTGCCGAGCTTTGTTGCTAGCACCCTGTCGAAAGGAGTCGGTACACCGCCTCTCAGCAGATGCCCCATGACCACGGTTCTCGTCTCGATTTCGGTTGCTTTTTCCAACTGATTTCCGAGGACGAATCCGATTCCGCCGAGGCGTACCTGCTCATGGCTGTCCTTGACGATCCGCTGAACGGATACGCTGCCGCCTTTTGCTTTGGCTCCCTCTGCCACGACGATGACAGTGAACCTCCTGCCGTTCTTTTTTCGTTTGGTTATTTCTGCGACAATGGCATCAATCTGGTACGGAATTTCCGGGATGAGGATTATCTCGGCGCCGCTGGCGATACCGGCGTGCAATGCAATCCAGCCTGCAGTGCGTCCCATAACCTCTACGATCATGACACGATGATGCGATTGTGCGGTGGTGCGTATCCTGTCGAGACCCTCCGTTGCTATATAGACTGCAGAATCAAAACCAAAGGTGATATCGGTGCCTCTGATATCGTTATCGATGGTTTTCGGAATGCCAACGACGGACACTCCCTCTTTAGACAGCCTGTTCGATATGCTCAATGTGCCGTCGCCGCCGATGCAGATCAGACAATCGACGCCCATTTTTTTTATGGTGGCAATTGCAGCGTCTGACCTGTCTTCAAATACAAGTTTTCCGTCTTTTTTTACCGGAACCTCGTACGGATTCGCCTTATTTGAGGTGCCGAGTATCGTTCCGCTGAGATTGATGATGCCGGAGATATCATCGTAACTGAGCTTGCGATACTGCTCATTGATCATGCCGTCATAACCGTCGGCGATGCCAATAACATCCATATCGAATTCGAGTATGGCCTTCTTGGCCACGGCCCGGATGACCGCGTTGATTCCCGGGCAATCTCCGCCTCCTGTGAGAATTGCTATCTTGCCTTTTTTCAAAATAAGCCTCCTTTTGCCGGTGATTAGTATCGCTTGTTGATATAAGCATTGTATATTGTTTTGGGGGTTTGCGCATAGTACAATGACATCGGAGACCAATGGCCGGAGGGTGGGGTTCTGGAGTTTTCCAAAGCTATGTACGTCTGCCTTACCCCGCAATTTGTGTAAGCCAGCATGCAGAACTCAATATGTAGTAGCTGAAATTAATTGTGTTAGCACTTGGCAAAGTAATGATTTTCCTTTATACCGTAGATATGTTCGCCCTGGAGCGCCGTAACCGTAAGGCAAATGGTACCGTCCAAATCCATCTGGGGCTCGCCCGTTCTTTCCGCCGAGGCACCGAGGTCCGCCAGGAGCAGATATGTCGCC
>DNCV01000095.1 GCA_003484395.1 Dehalococcoidia bacterium | reverse complement strand
CGCCACGAGGCTGATCTGCTGCTGATCGAGAGGCGACAAAGAAATATACTTGGATAGTTCTTCTACGGTAGTTATTCTGTTCCGGAAGTGCCACTTCCAATCGTTCCAGCTTTCTTCCGGTATTTGCCGCAGGAATGACTCAACCTTCCTCGCGGCGGAAGTACTTGGAGGTTCATCTACCTCACAACTTGGAGGTTCCTCAACCTCGTCATGAACAAAGCATTCTCCTGGAGGCTCCTCTTCAATGGAGCTGAACACGTGTTTCCTCTTGACTCCCGACATTGTCATTTTTTACTTTCTTTCTCCCTTTTTTAAAATCTTTCTAATTTTGTTAATAAAAAAGCGGTGGATCTCGCCATCCTCCGCTACGTTCATTCCCATATTAACTTTTTACAACGTTTATACTTCATTTTTTACTTATGTAATAAAAATAGCAAGATGTAAAACATTTGTCAACATGAAGTCGAGTGTAGGGTAAAACTTTTTCAAAAATCTTTTTTGCAAAACTACAAACTCTAGGTAAAAAGAGTAACGCCGACACTACCTGTTGTCACTCTAGCATTCGATATCAGCCAAGGATTTTCTTTTTAACTTCTTTAAGCGATTCTCTTGGCTCCTGTTCTCGCTTTTTACCTGTAAAGTGTCGTAGAAGTCCTCCCAGATATCCCCACACTTCTTATTGACACAACTAAGCAAGGGGGATCAGCGTGCAGAGCCTGTATCATTCAGGACACTCGCATATATGAAAAGGTGGCGATAGATATATCCAAAATACCTGTGAGGTACATCGTATGGGGTTTTTAACAAGCGCAAACCCGAATGTGGCTGACGCGCTCCGCTCATCCTTTTCACTTCACAAACAACTATGACGCACAGTTGCAGTATGAGGATTCTGTAAGCCCCATAACGTAATACATGACCTGGATAAATGAAATGACAGATCAAAAAGAAAAATGGAGTTACTATCTTGATATATAGTATCAATAATGGTATCATTACATTGTAGATGGCGATATCTATAGAAAAAAATAATTGCGCTGATGCTAAAGAATCCAAAGAATATCAGCTGCGCTGACTTTCGTAAAGTCTGCGAGCATTACTTTGGCGAGCCCCGGCAGGAGCGCAGTAGTCATTGTGTATTCAAGACAGCATGGCAAGGTAACCCAAGAATAAATATTCAAAACGAAAAAGGAAAAGCCAAGGCATATCAAGTAAGGCAAGTATTGCAGGCTATCGACAAGCTGGAGGTACAAAATGGTAACAAAACGGATAACACAGACTGATTTTTATACCTATCGAATTACCTGGTCTGATGAAGATGGTGAATATGTTGGCCTTTGTGCTGAGTTCCCCGGCTTAAGCTGGCTGGATATATCACCGGAATCAGCGTTGCATGGTATACGCAATTTGGTTAAAGAGACTATTATAGACATGCAGACTAATAATGAGAAGATTCCACAACCTCTTACAAATAAGCGTTATTCAGGTAAATTTGTGGTTAGGGTTCCCCCTGAAGTACACAAACGCATTACCATTGAAGCCGCAGAGGCCAAGGTGAGTATTAATCGCCTTGTCAGTGCGAAGCTGTCGGAAAGGTAATAGAATGCCTAAAAGTTACGGTATACAAGGGAATAATTACCTGGAGGCAGATATACAACGGTATAGTTGAAGATAGCGTGCCGATAGTCCTTATCCTGCGTACCTATCCAAAATACCTGTGTTGAAATTCACAAAGCGCCAGCGCATGATTTACTATCTGTTCTGGACGGCGTATACCACCGTAGTAGATGCTGAAGATTTTCGGGCATTCTTCGGTGAAAAGCTGGAGTGGTATTACGGATTTGAATTGCTCGTATCACGGATGCTGGGGTTTGCAAAGAAGAACGGAGACAAATATTTTATGACAGATTAAAACACAACCCATTTGCCCAATTTTCTTGATGAGTTTTTCTCTTTTCAATGCACAACGAGCTCCCCATGTTTACGTACATTAGGAATCTCTCCAGAACTAATAGATTTGTAAATATCTACCAAATTCTCCTTTAGCTCATCTAACGTTATCCCCTGCGTACGATAATCCGGATATTCATCAAACCAGCCTACCCATATGTCATTTTCCTGATAATAAATAACGCAATTATCCCTTGACAACAATTACTTAGTATGCTACACTCTCATTATATCAGAAGCTGAGGTGTAGTAATGAAAGAGATCAAACAACAAAGATACTCGATCAACGATTTCAACAATCAATTCCCGAATGATGATGCCTGCCTTGAATGGCTAAAGAATATCCGTTACCCTGATGGTATTCATTGCAGTAAATGCAACAAGATCACTAGCCATTATAAAGTAACTGGACGTCCATGTTATGTCTGCGATATTTGTGGTCATCATGTTTATCCAATGGCCGGGACTATACTAGAAAAATCTGCTACATCTATTCGACTTTGGTTCTATGCAATATTTATCATGTCTAATACTAGATGTGGTGTCTCTGCTAAAGAGTTGCAAAGGCAACTAAGAGTAACCTATAAAACAGCGTGGCGTATGTTCAAACAGATTCGCTCCATGTTGAATGAAGATATTATGACACTATTAAACGAAGTGGAAATAGACGAAACCTATGTAGGCGGCAAACATCATGGCAAGCGTGGACGTGGATCGGAAAATAAAACTCCTGTATTCGGTATGACTGAACGAAAGGGCGATGTAATTGCTATGGTAGTTCCAGATGTAAAATCTAAGACCATTATTCCAGCAATCAAAGAAAAGGTACTCTCTAAGAGTATTATATACACTGATGAATTCCCAACGTACAATCAATTGCCAAGACTAGGATATCAGCATAAGAGAGTCCATCACGCACAAAAAATATATGTTGCTGGTGAGGCACACACAAACACTATCGAAGGATTTTGGTCTCTAGTTAAGAGGGGTATAAGTGGCGCTAATCATGCTATAAGCGCAAAATATCTACAAGGGTATCTCAACGCTTATGCTTTTAGATGGAATCATCGTTCCGATGATAGTCCTATGTTTTTGCAGATGCTTTCTCGTCTTTCTTCGTTAAAGGTCTAGTAGCAGCTTTAAGTACAGTTTCAAAATCTGCTTTAGTTAAAGGTCTCTGCTGTTTAGCAGTATCTATATTTGTTTCTGTTTTGTTTACTATATTTCTACTCATAGTGTTGACATACATGATATAATAATACTAGGTGGGTGGAAGGCCTGCGAAGCATTACCACCCCCTAATACAACGGGTGGGGGCGTAGTTCAGAGGGAGAATGGCGAACTTCTAATTCGTGCGTCGCCAGTTCAAATCTGGTCGCCTCCACCTATATAGGGCAGGTGACAGAGTGGCTTATTGTAGTGATCTTAAAAATCACCGTTGGTGCTCGTACCACCAACCAGGGGTTCGAATCCCCTTCTGCCCGTTTGCTTTAAGTCTAATGTATATCATATGTAACATGTCAACTTGCAGGTATTATATATCATATACCAACAGGGTGATGCATTATTAAATAGGAGGGTTAAGATGTCAAACGGAGAAACAACTATGAATGAATTGACCACTCTCATAGGCAAACTAAGAAAGCAAAAAGGTGAACTACAAAACCAACTCGGCAATGTGGACAGTCAACTTGAAGCTGTGGAAACCACATTGAATTTGATTGTTGGAAAACCGACAAACTTAATAGAAAATCATAGTTTGGTAATTGAAATTCAAGGTAAAACTATGGTTGAGGCATTAAAGATTATAGCTGGTAAAAACAACAATCGGATTAAGGTAACAGATGCTAAACGTATAATGATGAAGGCAGGACTAATACATAATGCGCAAAATGCTTTATCAATGCTATATACGATTATAAATAGGAGTGGTAAATTCACAAAGATAAAACCAGGAGAATATAGACTTACCGATGTTCAACAAAGCCTAATTAGTTAGGTTAATTATATGTTGGAGAGGAGGTGATAAAATTGGCTCGTAACGAACACACTTCGCCAAGAATTGCATCCAGAGCGAGCAGGATTCTAAGTAATCCTAGCTCGACAAAGCAACAGAAAAGTATTGCTGCATCAGCCTTGACACAGGCAAGAAATAAGACTAAGAAGAAGTAACCAGCTTCTTAATAGTCCTGATACAACCTGACGGAATGGTTGTACGACCTAGCACTTGGTTTTCGCTTAAGCCAAGTGCTAGGGTTTTATAGTCGTCATTGTCGCCGATTATAAAACCAACTGATTGACAAATGCAAGGGGGCATTGGTTCTATTTCATCAAGATATTCCCAACGTTCCAACCCCTTGCTGTCCATCCACTCTATTAAAACTATATCTTTATCCACTATAATTATACGCTAGCACACCAACCTAATTGTGTCAAGGGGATAGTTGCGATAAATAAACTTCTTTGTTTCCAAATTTTAGCCTCCTAGCCTTGAGTCTAAGACATCCGATATAAGCTGTTATTGCCAATAAAATTATAGCAGATGATTTTGCCTTGATACTAGGATTGTCTCTGGCAACTCGGACAGTAGTAGCTGCCGCGGTTTCTGATCATTAATCGTTGTATCGGAGTGCTGCAGCGGGGACAGGGCTTTCCCAACTGATGAGCAACGGCAAACTCCGTATGAGCGGTTCCTTCATTGCCATCGGGACGTTTATACGTATCAACGCTGGCTCCTTTGCCGGCGATAGCCGATTTCAGGACACGAAGCATTGAAGTATGAATTGTTTTTATCTCTTTTTCGGTGAGACTGTCCGTTCTCCTCAACGGATGTATCTTCGCCATGAACAAGAGCTCATCGGCATACATATTGCCGACGCCGGCAACGACCTGCTGATCAAGAAGTACAGCTTTGATCGGCGCATTCCGTCCCTTAAATTTCTCAGCCAGCTTTTTTGAAGTGAAACCTTTGTCCAGCGGCTCCGGCCCCAGCTTGTTTTTCAGATCGCGAATGGAACATACGAGGCGAAGAACGCCAAGCCGCCTGCGGTCGGAGAAAGCAAGCCTGTCGCCGCCATCAAAACGAAAGATGGCGCGAACATACCGGTCGTCCGGGCAGTTGAACAGCAACGCACCGGTCATTCGAAGATGAATAATCAGATATTTTCGATTTGACAGATGAACGATGAGATACTTTCCCCTACGTTCGATCTCTTTTATTGTGCTTCCCGTCAGGCTTTTAATAAAAGCATCAGGGATAGGCTCTTTGACGATCCAAGTATCCGGCAGCTCAACAGCAATGATCCGTCTGCCGGTAATACAGGGTGCAAGTTCGTTTTTAATAGTTTCTACTTCGGGAAGCTCGGGCATATCAATTCATCTCGTTCCAGTTCTTGCCCATCTTTATGTCTATCTTCAAAGGAACGCTCAACTTCAATGCGTTCGGCATTATCTCGTTGGCAAGAGCACGCATACGCTCCTTCTCGCCGGGAGCGACATCGAACACCAGCTCGTCATGCACCTGCAGGATCATTTTGCTCTGCACATGCTGCTCTTTCATCGCTTTATCGAGATTGATCATGGCAACTTTTATGATGTCGGCGGAAGTGCCCTGCACCGGCATATTGATCGCCATACGCTCCGCCGATTCCTGCACCTGCCTGTTCGGAGAGCCGATCTCTGGTATATAGCGCCGCCTGCCCATAACCGTCTGCACGTAACCGCATTCCCGCAACTGTTTTTTGGTAGCCTCCACATACGCCTTTACGCCGGGATAACGATCAAAATACGATTGAATGAAATGGGTAGCCTCATCGCGGCTCAGACCGGTCGCCTGTTCCAGCCCGTAGCCGCTCATGCCGTAAATAACGCCGAAATTGACTGTCTTGGCAACACGGCGCATGTCGGGCTTAACCTGATCCGGCTGAACATGAAAAATAAAGGCAGCCGTGGAGGTATGCACATCGTCGTCACGCAGGAAGGTCTCAATCAGCGCCTTGTCCTGTGAGATATGAGCCAGCGCTCTTAAATCGATCTGCGAGTAGTCGGCCGAGAGAAGAGTCCAGCCTTTTCTGGCAATGATCGCCTGCCGAATTTTACCGCCGAGATCACCGCGAACCGGTATATTCTGCAAATTGGGGTCGCTCGAAGACAATCTTCCCGTCGTCGTCCCTGTCTGGTTGAATGTCGTATGAATTCGACCCGTCCGAGAGTTAACCAGTGCGGGCAAGGCATCGACATATGTCGATTTCAACTTCGTCAGCTGGCGGTAATGAAGCAGAAATTCGATAACCGGATGCAATCCCCTCATGTGCTCCAGAACCGCAGCCTCGGTAGAATAGCCGCTCTGCGTCTTGCGGGGGCGGGGCAGTTTCAATTGATCATACAATACCTGGGAGAGCTGAAGCGGAGAATTGATATTGAACTCATGGCCCACCCACTCGTAAATTTTATCCTCGTGGTATTTGATATCCGCGCCAAGGCTTTGCGAAAGCTCTGCGAGCAAATCGAGGTCGAGGGTGACGCCCTCTTGTTCCATGGATGCCAGTATGGGAACAAGCGGCATCTCGACATCGTTGAACAGCTCCCATAGATTTTCTTTACGCAGCTCGGCCTCAAGCGGTTTCTTTAATCTGAGCGTTATATCGGCATCGGCGCAGGCGTAATCGGAGGCTCTGTGGATATCTATCTGAGCCATCGATAGCTGCTTCGCCCCCTTACCGATGAGATCGGTAATCGGCGTCATCTCGATACCGAGACGGTTGAACGCCATCGCCTTCAGGCCGATCTGCTTATCGCCGAGAAGATAGGCGGCGATCATCGTATCGAACGTAAGGTTATGAAGAGGCATGCCTGCCATCTGCAACACCGTCATATCAAATTTGCCGTTTTGTGCGACTTTGGCAGACGCCGCGCTTCCGATAGCCGAACTGAGCTTCTGTTTAACCAGCGATAAAGGCAATTGAGCGATATCACCCGATGCTTCATGTCCGACGGGAATATAAAACGCCTCGCCTTCGTTCAGCGAGATCGAGATGCCGACAAGATCGGCTGTAAGAGGCTGCTGTCCCGATGTTTCGGTATCTACGGCGAATTCGGATGCCGCAGCCATGCGGGCAGCAAGAGCATCAAGCTGTGCAGCATTGGTGACAGTATGATATCTCCCGCCGTTGGATACATATTCATGTTCGACAACAGATTCACTGGAAACGGCATCGGGGAGACGGAACAGCATCTCATTGAAACTAAGCTCACGGAACAGCTTCACGACAGCATCCCGATCATAACTCTGAAGCTTACATTTATCGAGGTCAAGCGTAATCGGAACGTCTTTCACGATAGTAACCAGATTTTTACCCTGAAACGCCGCATCCTTATGTGTTTGCAGCAGGTCTTGCATCCTGGCTGGCGCTACGGCATACAGATTCTCATAGAGGTTTTCAAGGCTGCCGAACTGCTGTAACAGCTTGGCTGCTGTCTTTTTCCCTATCCCCGGCACACCGGGTATATTGTCCGATGGATCGCCCGCGAGCGCTTTGAGATCGATGAGCTGCGACGGCTTAACCTCATATTTCTGTTCAACTGCAGCCTCATCGAAAGAAACGTACTCAGTTGCCGGCCGTCCCGGCGTCAATACGCGTACTCCCGGAGAGATCAATTGAAACATATCGTTATCGCCGGTAACGATGAGAACATTCAGTCCCTTCCCGCCTGCCTGCTTCGTCAACGTCCCAAGCACATCATCGGCCTCATATCCATCGATTTCGAAGACAGGGATATGAAAAGCTTCGGCAACCTGGTGCGCCCGGGCTATCTGGCTGACAAGCTCAGGAGGCGTTTTGGCACGCTGCGCCTTATATTGATCGAAAAGCTCCTGTCTGAACGTCGGAGACGGGCGATCGAAAGCGATCGCCCAATATGAAGGCTTGATATCCTTGAGCACTTTCAGGATAGTGGCAGCGAATCCCTTCACGCCATTGATCATCTCGCCTGTCTTTACAACGGTCAGCGGCGGCAATGCATGGAACGCCCTGTGGATAATGGCATTGCCGTCGATAAGCAGCAGCAACGATTTATTCTCAGTCATCGAGCACATCCCCTCATAAACTATAGATAGTATCATTATATAGTATCTCCAGATGGCGGTATATGATATACTGATATTTCGTTCGGAGGAACACACGTGAAATCAAAACATTTATTATCGATTGCAGATATGTCCGCTGCGGAGATTGCAGACATCCTCGAAAAAGCAGCGAAAATGAAAAGAAGTGGGCGATCAAATATCCTCGCCGGCAAGGCGCTGGCGCTGGTTTTCGAAAAGCCGTCGCTGCGGACGAGAGTAAGCTTCGAACTTGCGATACAACAGCTCGGCGGTCACGGGCTGTATCTTTCCCCTGTCGAGGTTGGGCTTGGGAAACGTGAACCGGTATCCGATGTAACGCGTGTGCTCAGCCGTTTCGTCAACGGCATCGCTGCGAGAACGTTCTCCCACAAGACACTGGAGGAAATGACAAAATACGCATCTATTCCCGTTATCAACGCGCTCTCCGACGCGGAACATCCCTGCCAAGCTCTTGCCGATATACTAACTATCTACGAACATAAGAAGAAATTTAAAGGCATCACTCTTGCCTATATCGGCGATGCCAACAACGTGGCGAACAGCCTTATCCTAGCTGCAGCGGCCGTCGGCATACACTGCATCCTGGCTTCGCCAAAAGGTTACCAGCTTCAGGATTCCTTCATGCAGCGGGCAAAGGAATTCGGAGCAAAAAGCGGCAGCACGGTAACCCAGCTTGAGAGTCCGGAGGAGGCGGTAAAGAATGCGGACGTCATCTACACCGATGTCTGGACAAGCATGGGGCAGGAGGAGGAGTCGGAGAAGCGCCGCAGGGATTTTGCCGGCTACCAGGTAAATATGGAGCTGCTCTCTAAAGGTAAAAAGGATGCGATCCTGATGCATCCGCTTCCGGCGCACTACGGTGAAGAGGCAGCGCCCGGCATCTACGATATCCCGGCTTCCGTCGTCTTCGATGAGGCGG
>DNCV01000051.1 GCA_003484395.1 Dehalococcoidia bacterium | reverse complement strand
CCAGCAGAACTGACCGAATATTGGTGGGCGACTATCTCATCAGCGATTGGCAAGAAGCTGGACTTCTTTTCCCGTCGGTGGCGACAGGCATCATAAGGACAATAAAGCAAGGTATGATAGCCAGGAAGCTTGGAACTATGCCGCAGCCTGATATGAGGGCAATAGAAGAGAAATTGCGAGATGCTTTAGGACTAAAGCATCCATAATAGTTGAGTATGGCTTCCCGTGAAGTGGAAGGACATGGACGACCAAGAGGAAAAGGTTAATAATTCTGCGACGTCTGAGGCGGCAAACTTGGCCCTAGCTATCACAAGGGTAGCGGAAAGAGCTGCAAATGAAGAAGAGCTTCGTATTGGCGTTGAAAAACTACTTGAGCCCACCTTGCAGCGCTTGTGGAGAGACTGGGANNTTGCTGGCTCGTCATGGCTGGCGAAAAGTACAGCCGAATACGAAGCATCCCAAGAGCAAACCTGAAATTCGGGAACTGTCCACAATGGCCCACCATCTTGGTGATATTATTACCTAACTTTAGCTACGATTTTTTCAATTGTAAGAATAGCAATATTATCACCAATGAAAGAACATCGGGATATGCATTAATTGACCCTTCCCCATAAAACAGCTACACCCTGTCTTAATGGGGAGCAGAATATCCGATTTCTGTTCGAAAAAGCCATAGCGTATAATGTATCAGGTTGTGCCGTTCAGCTTCTGAATGAAAGATAAACTCAGACGGTAATTTTTTGGAAAGAGTGACATGAATGCAATTAAAGTTATTTCCTTCGATGTTGAAGGAACGCTGGTAACGACCGATTTCAGTTATGGTATCTGGTTCGAAGCTATGCCGGAGAGCTATGCGCAAAGGCACGGCTTAACCATCGAGCAGGCAAAGGCTGTAGTTGAAGAAGAGTACCGGAAAATCGGTGATCAGCGGATGGAATGGTACGATATCAATTACTGGGTAAAAAAGTTCGATCTCGGTACACGCGATATGCTGATGGACAGGCGCAAGCATCGTGTGGCTTACTATTCGGAGGTTGAGGAGTTGCTGTCAGAGCTTGACGGTAATTACACATTATCGCTTGCTTCAGGATCGCCCCGCGAATTCCTCCATTACTTGCTGAAAGATATCAAATCCCATTTCGCACATGTGTTCTCTTCGACATCCGATTACAGACAGCTCAAAGACAGCCATTTTTATGAAAATATCTGTCGTGAAATGGGTGTTCGTCCTCATGAGGTTATACATATCGGTGACAACTGGCAATTCGATTATTGTGCTGCCAGAGATGCGGGTCTTCAGGCTCTCCATCTCGATCGTTCAGGCAAGAGGCATGACGAAGGTTCTCTTGCTGATCTATCGCAGATCAGCACATTTCTGCGCTGACTTGACGTGATGATCTTCCTTTTGTGCCATGCCTGAACCGTTGCGTAGTATCACTGAGCCAGTTCCTTCACCATGTATTCCCCGTCCTGTTGATAGCCGAATTCGGAACGGAAATAATTTCTGACGCCGAGTCCGCTGATAATAGCCAGTTTACGGGCGCCGAATTCTTCTCTGGAGATTTTTTCAGCCTCTTTTAAGAGTTTGCCACCGAGTCCGAGATGCTGTGCGGTATTATCATTCTGTTGTCCCAGTGGGACTTCTGCTCCGAAGACATGAATTTCTCTGACCATCGCGATGTTGTTTTCCCCATTGATCGAACAGCAGCGACGTAATCGCAGCAGCCCGAATAGCGTTTCGTTATCGTCTTCAAACGATAAAAATACCTCTTTATCGCCTGCCGATTGATAATCAAAACGTTTGAGTTGAGGCTCGCCGATATGCCAACCGTCTCTGCGCCTGTGGCCGTATTCGCGGCATCGGGTGCAGCGGCAATGCGTTCCGATTTCCTTCAATCGTTGTTTGATCGTACCTCGCAGGGCAGTATCCTTGCATCCTGCGACGATAAATTTTGGGGGGATGTCCCTCATCACACGGGGTATGCGGACATATTTTGGGATGAATTTTTTGATCTCTATGATGACATCGGCCGCTTCCGCAGTAGAATACGGTTCATATCGACCTTCCTGATACCACTGATGCAGTTCACTGTTCATTATGACCAGCGTGGGATAGAGTTTTAGTCCGTCAGGCTTAAAATCATCATTAGTAAAAAGCTCTCTGGACATCTCGATATCATGAGACGGTGAAGATCCGGGCAGCCCCGGCATCCAGTGGTAGTATACTTTGAACCCGTATTGTTTGAGCAGTTTCGTTGCTTTAATGACGTCGGCAACGGTATGGCCGCGGCGTACTATTTTATAGATGTTGTCATCAATCGCCTGGACGCCGAGCTCTACACGCGTTGCTCCATATACGAGCATTTGCTGTATTTGTTTTTCTGTGCACCAATCCGGTCTCGTTTCGATGCAGAGTCCGACGCAGCGATGCTTCGTGGTTTCATTGAATTTCTTCGCCTCTTCCAAGTTCGTTGACGCTATCCCGTTGAGTCCGTCATAGCAGCCTTTGATAAAGTCATTACGATATTCTTCAGGCAATGCCAAAAACGTGCCCCCCATGACGATAAGCTCAATTTTTTCCGCGGGGTGTCCCATGTCCTGAAGCGTTTTCATCCTCAATTCAACCTGTTTGCGCGGGTCGTAATTGCAGGCTAGCGCCCTGATGACTGCCGGTGATTCGGATGTGTAACTTTTGGGGGAGTCGTCATAGGTGGGACAAAAAACGCATTGGCCGGGGCAGTTCATGGGCTTTGCCATGACGGCGACTGGTGTAACTCCCGATATAGTCCTTCCTGCTTTTTTCATGTATGATTTCCCTGGCGAAGTTATTATGGCAACAAACAGAGAAGTTTTCAATCAAATAGCGGATAGTTGGTATTGTCTCAGACACTGGTCTCGATTCAGTCCTGAGCTAAAAAATCTCGCGCATCGCTGGCGAGGAGGCAAACTGTTGAATATCGGCTGTGCTCACGGGCCTGACTTTCTGCCGTTTCAGGGGGCATTTGAGTTATGGGGCATAGATTTTTCGGAGCAGATGATCGAGCTCGCTAAAAAATATGCCGCGAAATTTAATTTGAACGTTAATCTTACAGTCGGCGATGCTGTTCACCTGCCGTACCCTGACGGTTATTTTGATTACTGTATTGCTGTAGCCGTCTACCATCATATATCCGAAGCGGAAAGTAGAAAAAAGGCTTTTGGGGAGCTGAGGAGAGTGTTACGACGCCGGGGCGAGGCGTTTATTACGGTATGGAACCGCTGGCAGCCAAGATTCCTGTTCAAAGGTAAGGAAGTACAGGTGCCGTGGAGATCGCAGGAGAAAGTGTTGTATCGCTACCATTATCTCTATTCATATCCTGAAATACGGAAACAAGTGATTGGAGCGGGATTTGAGATAATCAGCATTCAACCGGAGGCATCGTACCATTTCCCGATTGATCGATTTTCGCGCAATATCTGTGTGCTCATCAGGGCTATATAGAGCGCTATGGCTGTCCTATATGGAGTTCCTCGGCGCTTGTTCGTAAAGCGATAGGGAGGAAAACAGTTACAAGTTTCGGATCGAACTGCTTCCCTGCATTACGTTCCAATTCTTCAATTGCTGCGCGGTATGAAAGAGCGTCTCGGTAAGGACGGCATGATGTCATGGCTTCGAAAGAATCCGCTATAGCGAGAATCCTCGCTTCTAACGGGATTGCTTCTCCCTTTAATCCATCAGGGTAGCCGGTTCCGTCCCATCGTTCATGATGATGGAGAATGGCCGGTAAACAACTGGTCAAACTCGGTATGTGGGCGACAAT
>DNCV01000097.1 GCA_003484395.1 Dehalococcoidia bacterium | reverse complement strand
ATAACCACCAGGTTCACTCCACTACCGGAGAGGTGCCCAGCATTCGTTTTGATAAGGCCAGAAAAGAGGGAAGAAGCTTGTTTAGGCCTTTTGCCTTGCCCCATCCGTATACTTCGACCAAGGATGTCTTCTGCTTACGAGACACCCGGAGGGTGAACGGCTATCGCAAGATATCCCTATCCAACCATGACATACCAGTGCCAAATGTACCGCTGCGAGAGGATGTTGAAGTTCATCTAATTCCCGATGTGGCAAGGGCTGCATTGGAGGTGCGAATCTGGTGGGAAAACCGAATGGTCAACTCGGTTACCTACCCGTTAAAGCAGTTCCCAACAGTCCAGTTTTGAAAAATTAGACAGTCCGAAACAGTCCAACTTTCAAAAATTCCTAACATATCAACGTGTACACGAATATGCAAATGCACGAATATGCAAATGCCGTTGAGAAAATACACGCAAATCTATACCAGAACGCTCTGAAAAATATCGACGTTCAGAAAAAAGCCAGCTTCAATTACTATGTGTGTCCTGTCTGCGGCTACGCTGCAGAAAAAGAAGTCCCGATTCCTGCCCGATCTGTGGGACAAATGGCAAAGCTTTCAAGAAAATCGAGTGAGCGGTGACAATAAAGCGCTCTTTGATACTGAAGAAAACCAGATCTGTTATAAATACATGGTTTTCTGAAGTATAGACCTATCCTTCTATCACAGGGAAAAAGTATACTTATAAACAGATAAATGAGGGGTTGATATGCAACAGGCAAGCTGCCGCCGCTTTGCCGTAATTGCGGACGACCGCTGAAAGACGATGTCGTCCACTTTAACGAACCGATCCCGAATGATGTCGCACAGGAAAGCATCGAAGAAGCGGGAAAATGCGATCTCATGTTGATCTGCGGCACATCGGCCGTTGTCTATCCGTTTGCACATCTGCCCAGAATCGCACGCGAGCGTAGATTGACAGCAGTTGATAGTTCTCCATCCCGAGTGATCATCATCGAGGTCAATGCCGATCCCACGCCATTAACTTCTGAGGGTATCTCAGACTATCTTATCCAGGGAAGCACCTCAGATATACTGCCGCGAATTGCCGAGCTCGTGGCGTCAATAAAGTAACAAACAATTTACTTTTCAAGCGAAGCCAGATATTTATCCTGATTGTTCAGAAAATCTCTGTAAATTCGGTAGTATTCCGTGTCTTTATAGCTTGTTGTACGTACGAATGCAATGCTCTCCGTCTCCTGAAAAATCCGCAGGTTGAACGGATAGCATTCCTTAGTGGGAAATTCATCCGGATGAAGTATTACTCTCGCAAGATGCATGGCTTTCTCCGCTGGACAAGCAATCTTTAGTCACAGGTTTTTTCTGCTCCGAATTGCCACGGGCTGTCCATCTGCTGAATTTGCGTTTTGGCTTATTACTACTATTATTACTCTGTCCCGCCCACAGACCATTGAAAAATACCGCGTCAAAAATATGTTTTTTATCAGCCAGTTCTACGAGATCTTTAGATACCGCATTCTCAAAATAGGCAATTTCCACCTGCTTTCCCATATTTTTGATGGATTGCATGGCATAGGCAAAATCGGAATCGCCGCTGACCAGAACAGCAACATCGTAGGCATTTTTCCATGCCAGATTCAACATATCGGTAGCCAGCATAATATCAATGCCGCGCTCTACAGGCTGTCCCTGTGCCACCTTCGTTGTACCCAGCTTAACTTCAAAGTATGGAGTTTTTCTCAAGACATCGATAAACTCCTGCTGCTCAAGATAACCGGTCGGCCATTGAAATTGATCCTGCAAAATATTGTAATAATATGTTCTCATCAGCCATCGTGGCCCGCACAACCGTGCAGTAAATTCAGTAAAATTGATGTTGCTTCTGCCAAAATTGTTTTTTAGCGAGTGATATAAATTGCTTCCATCAATAAAAATCGCAACTCGTTCGTTCATACATACTCCTTAGCCCGCCATCACAATGGCATCAGCGCTGTATTCTCTATAATTCAGTTTATTATACACCGCCACACGCATACCCGCCACAAAAGCATAGCATCACAGACAAACATCTGCATATATAACCATTTCTGACTGTGCATTGATGCGAATGAATACGGGGCATTGAAAACCTGCGCCGATACAAGTACTATTATATCTGTTAAGATCTGCCATATGCGGCTAAACCGGTTGAAAACATAACGTTTGGAGGTAGACTATGGATTATATGCCATATATTATCACTTTTGTCGGCGGCCTGGTGCTGGGCGCTATACTGACAATCGTCATCACAAGGGTGATCAGACCTTACTACCGCCAGGATCTCTCCTCCATCACAGCAGAACTGGAGAAAAATGTCGCTTCCTTATCCCGAAGTTCACTGGAATTCACCAGCGGACAGCTTCTGCAACTGGCTGATGCCAAGCTCGAACAGCATACGGCGCTCACTGATCAAAACCTTGAAACAAAGAAACAACTGATCGATCAAACCCTTCATGATGTGAAAAACAATCTATCGAACATGGAACAGCTTGTCATGAAACTGGAGAAGGATCGCCAGGGCAAATTCGCTGAGCTTGAAACGCAACTGAGAGAAAATGCAAGACAAACAGGGCTATTGCAGCAGACTACCGGCAAGCTGGCGCTGGCTCTCGCCGGATCAAAGGCGCGAGGTCAATGGGGCGAGAGGATGGCAGAGGATATTCTGCGGCTGTCCGGCTTCATTGAGGGTGTGAATTATGTCAAGCAAAAAACGCTCGAAGGTACTTCCAGCCGCCCCGATTTCACCTTTCTGCTGCCACAGGGATTGAAACTGAATATGGATATCAAATTCCCCATCGATAACTATATTCGATGTCTGGAAACCGAATCAGAGACCGACAGCCAGACATACAAGGCACAGTTCCTGAAAGATGCCAGAAACCGGATAAAAGAGGTTACCAGCAGAGAATACATCAACCCCGATGCCAAAACAGTCGACTACGTGCTCGTCTTTATACCGAACGAACAGGTATACCGTTTCATTAACGAAAACGATTATACGATCATCGATGACGCACTGAAAAACAGGGTGGTGCTCTGCTCGCCGTTAACACTGTATGCGATTCTCGCCATCATCAGGCAGGCGATAGACAACTTTAACCTTGAGAAGACCGCCAGTGAAATGCTGGGGCATTTGAACGACTTCAAAAAGCAGTGGGAAAAATTTACGGAATCGATGAGTAAAATGGGTAAAAAACTCAAAGAGGCTCAGGATGAATACACCAACCTGATCTCCACCCGCCGCATGCAGCTTGATCGTCCCTTGAGAAAAATCGAGGAGCTTCGCGCCCTCAAAGACTTTCCTGAAAGCTCACCAGAAGAGGAAGAAGAGGTGCAGGAAACGGAAGTGCAAAGACAGGATGAACCAGATGAATTGCCGCCGGCAACAGATGACACCGTCGAGAATCCTGCTGAAAGCAGCCAGCAGCAGGATATTTGACAGGATTGTCATATTCATGATAGGATAAAAACGTTGTGAATATAAAAATGGCAAATACATCTCAGACCTATTTTGCATATTACTTTTGGTGGTACACATTTACTGATGTGTCTGGGAGGGTCTTGCCTAAAACAGCCGATTAACTAAAAGAGAACATAGATAAACAAAAACCCTTCTGGACACACCAGAAGGGTTTTTTTATTTCCATCGAAACAGAGGTGATAAGATAATGAGCATACACAATCATATAGCATCAACAAAGACAGTGCGGTCGGCAACCATTCTCACGCCGCCACAAAAACCGGAGCACCCGTTGACTAGCCGCAGCTACAAAGCAACGCAAACAGTTGTCGATATCAATGGAGTAGCCGTCGGCGGAAAAGATATCGCCGTAATGGCGGGTCCGTGCAGCATCGAAAGCCCCGATCAAATCTTGCGCATTGCGCATGAGATAAAAGCTGCCGGCGCAACAATTCTACGCGGCGGCGCCTTCAAACCACGGACATCACCATACGATTTTCAGGGGCTGGGCGAACAGGGGCTTATATATCTGAAGGCAGCATCGATTGAGATCGGTTTGCCAACAATCACCGAAGTCATCGATGTTCAGGATGTTGAGCTCATTATCGAGTATGCCGATTGCATTCAGATCGGCTCGCGAAATATGCAGAATTACCCGCTGCTGCGAGAGGTTGGCAAAATAAGAAAACCGGTGCTCCTCAAACGGGGGTTTTCCGCTACCTATAACGAATTTCTTCTCGCCGCGGAGTACATTATGGCAGGAGGAAATGACCAGGTTATCCTGTGTGAACGCGGCATACGAGGCATCTCCACCGATTTGAGATTTACGCTCGATCTCAACGCCGTACCGTACCTTAAAGAGAGAACGCATCTGCCCGTGATCGTCGACCCCAGTCATGGCACGGGCACTGCCAGCATCGTGCCAGCGATGAGCCGCGCTGCCGTCGCCTGCGGCGCTGACGGACTTATCATCGAAGCTCATTATTCACCGACCGAATCCATCAGCGACGCCAGTCAGACAATATCCACTGCAACGCTGGCTCAGGTAATGAAGGATCTGGCAAAAGTAGCGTCGGCAATCGGAAGGAAAGTAACTCTCCCGAAATAAGCATTCCCAACAATTGAATACAACAAAGGCAAGGAACGAGAATAGTAAGTCTCCAGCGGGGCTCAGAGAGCCGGGGCAGGTGTGAGCCGGTGTCTGCGCAGAGAGTGAATGGACTCGGGAGCTGCAAACCGAAAGGTAGCACGAGTAGGCTTTGACGGAATGGACACCGTTATCGAAGTCCGGAGTATCGCTACAGAAACAGGCCGTACTCCAAATAAGATGATTATCGGCTGATACCGATAATTAATCAGGGTGGCACCACGGGAAAACCTCCTCGTCCCTGAAGACGAAGAGGTTTTTTGTTTGGAGGACTATATGTACCACCCTACACTGGAAGAGGTGAAGAGGAGGAGACAGGAAGGGAACATCATCCCGATATACCGGGATATTGTTGCCGACCTTGAAACGCCGGTATCCGCGTTTCTCAAAGTAAGCAGGAACGGATATTCGTTTCTGCTGGAAAGCGTCGAAGGAGGTCAGCGACTGGCGCGATACAGCTTCATCGGAACTGAACCATATGCTGTGATCACAACAGATACAGATGAGGATACAGATCCATTGACTCTCATCGAGAAAGAATTGAGCAGCCGTGTGCTGGTTCCCGTGCCGGAACTGCCGCGCTTCTGCGGAGGAGCTGTCGGTTATCTGTCGTATGAAGTCGCCGCTCACTTCGAGAAACTGCCGTCGCCGTCACATGATCCCCTAGGTATTCCTCAAGCGGTATTTATGCTGACGGATACCTTCCTTGTTTTTGATCACGTTACTCATAAGATCAAAGTGGTCAGTCATGTACACCTCGACGGCGACATCGATGATGCCTATAAAAAGGCAATTAAAAGAATCGATTCGCTTATTGAGAAACTTGGGCAGCCTCTTGAAAACGGAGAGGATCATGACATCGCACCGGCCTATGCTAATCAACCCCGATCGAATTTCACCAGAGCGGACTTCGAATCGAGTGTACGCAAAATCAAAGAGTACATCGGGGCAGGCGAAGCAATACAGGTAGTGCTTTCACAGCGGCTGGCAAAGCAAACACATGCATCCCCATTCGATCTATATAGAGCGCTTCGCACTGTAAACCCGTCGCCGTACATGTTTTTCCTCGACCTCAAAGATTTCCAGATCATAGGAGCGTCGCCTGAGGTATTGGTTAGAGTGGAAGACGGCATGGTCATGACCCGTCCGCTCGCCGGCACACGTCCACGGGGCGGATCATCCGAAGAAGATTTGAAACTGGAACAGGAGCTTAAAAGCGATGAAAAGGAACGGGCGGAACATATCATGCTCGTCGATCTCGCCAGAAACGACATCGGGCGTGTCAGCGAACCTGGCACCGTTGAGGTAAGCGAGCTTATGGATGTCGAGAAATATTCACACGTCATGCATCTGGTCACTCATGTCCAGGGGAAGCTGCGGCATGATCTGACCTGTTTCGACGCACTGCGATCGTGTTTCCCTGCCGGTACAGTCTCCGGCGCTCCAAAGATCAGGGCGATGGAGATCATCAGCGAATTCGAACAGGAAAAACGAGGGGCATACGCCGGCGCCGTCGGCTATTTTTCGGCTTCAGGGAATATGGATATGGCCATTGCCATTCGCACTATGGTAATGAAAAGAGACACCGTCTATGTGCAGGCGGGATGCGGCATTGTCTATGACAGCATACCGGAACGGGAATATGAGGAAACGCTGAATAAAGCCATGGCGCTGCTGAAAGCCATAGACCAGGCGGAAAAAGCCGCATCAACAGGGAGGAGCTATGTTGCTGCTGATTGATAATTACGATAGCTTTACCTACAACTTGTTTCAGTATCTATGTGAACTGGGACAGGACGTTCATGTGGTTCGCAATGACAAAACCACTATCGATGCAATTGATGATATGCATCCCAAACATATCGTCCTCTCGCCTGGGCCATCCACCCCATTGAAGGCAGGCATATCCAATGACATTATCAGTCACTTCGCCGGTATCGTTCCGATCCTTGGTGTTTGCCTTGGACACCAGTGCATCGGATACACCTTCGGAGCTACCGTCAGCCGCGCTAAAGCCATCATGCACGGCAAATCATCCCTGATACACCATAACGGCCGAGGCATATTTGCCGGCATCCCTGATCCCTGCTCGGTTATCCGCTATCATTCGCTGGCCATCCAGCGAGAAACGGTCCCGGATTGTCTGGAGATCACTGCTTTCACCGATGACGACACTATTATGGGAATACGGCACCGTGAGTTTCCAATCGAAGGTATTCAATTCCATCCCGAGTCTTTTATGACCCCGATGGGTAAAACCATGCTGCAAAATTTTATTAATGGAGGGAACAGCAATGATTAAAGAGGCCATTTCAATCCTGACATCAGGCAAATCGCTGTCCATGGAGCAATCGGCGAACGTCATGGATGAGATCATGAACAACGAAGCGACGCCGGCACAATTCGGAGCTTTCGTCACCGCGCTTCGATGCAAAGGAGAAACGGTGGAAGAGATAGCCGGCCTCGTTAAGACGATGCGCGCACGATCACTTAAAGTAGCCGCTTCGGAAACCGTCGTCGACACCTGCGGCACAGGCGGCGACAATGCTGCTACATTCAATATCTCGACCACTGCCGCTTTTGTCGTGGCCGGAGCCGGACTCAAAGTGGCCAAGCATGGCAATAGAGCCATGAGCAGCCGCTGCGGCAGCGCCGATGTTCTGGAAGCGCTCGGTGTAAAAATAGACCTCTCCGACAGCGAAGTTCAACAGTGTATCGATGAAACGGGCATTGCTTTCTTCTTTGCACAGGTATTTCACCCGGCAATGAAATACGCGGCTGCGCCACGCCGTGAGATCGGTATACGCACAGTATTTAATATTCTCGGGCCGCTGACAAATCCCGCAGGAGCCAAACATCAGCTAATCGGCGTCTCTGACTCAGCCCTCACCGAAAAACTGGCGCATGTGCTACGCATCATGGGCAGCAAACATGCGCTTATCGTTCACGGCAGGGACGGGCTCGATGAGCTTACCATCACAGGAAGCACACGTATCTGTGAGCTACAAGACGGCAGAACAAAAAGCTACGATATCGTCCCTGAAGACGCGGGACTAACGAAAGCTTCCTCTGATACACTGAAGGGAGGCAGTGTACAGGAAAACGCTGATCTTCTAAAGGCAATACTGGCAGGCAAACAGGGGCCTCAGCGTGATATCGTGCTCCTCAATGCTGCGGCAGCGCTCATCGCCGGTGATAAAGCTGAAACATTGAAACAGGGCGTGCAGATGGCAGCGAAATCGATAGACAGCGGGAGAGCGCTGGAGAAGCTGCAGATGCTCATCGAATACACGAACAGGAAGGTAAATATAGCGTGATACTCGAGAAGATAGTGCAGGACAATCTGGCTGAGTTTGAAGCGAGAAAACGCCGTATGCCGCTTGAACGTATTAAAGAGCAGGCTCTGCAGCAGCCATTGCCCCTTGATTTCGCCGCTGCGCTACAGAGCGACGACATCCGTATCATTGCGGAAGTGAAAAAAGCATCGCCGTCCAGAGGCATCATTCGTGCCGATTTTGATCCCGTGGCTATAGCCGTAACCTACGCAGCCGGCGGCGCCGCTGCAATCTCGGTTATTACCGAGGAGCTTCACTTCGAGGGAAGCCTCGATTATCTGAAAGCGATCGATAGCGCCCTGAAGCCGAGGAAAATACCGTTGCTGAGAAAGGATTTTATTCACGACCCATATCAGATATACGAATCGCGGGCATACGGCGCTGACGCCGTGCTCCTTATTGTTGCCATGCTCCAGCCGGAACAGCTTAATTCACTGCTAGCCGTAAGCCATGAAAGTAACCTGCACTGTCTCGTCGAAGTACATAACGAACGTGAACTGGAGATAGCCTTGGACAGCGGTGCACGATGCATTGGCATCAACAATCGTGATCTCAAAACATTTACTGTAGACATTTCAACAACGGAACGGCTGTGCCCGCTGATACCCAAGGACAGGACTATCGTCAGCGAAAGCGGCATAAAAACCCGCTGGGATATGCAATGGCTAAAGCAATGCGGCGTTCACGCCGCGCTCATCGGCGAAGCGCTTGTGGCTTCGACGGATATCAAAGCAAAGCTGAAGGAACTGCAATGACCAGAGTAAAAATCTGCGGATTGGCTACTGTTGATGATGCGCTGTTCGCCTCACAGGCCGGAGCGAATTTCATCGGGATTGTCTTTGCTCCGGGGCGGCGACAGGTGAGCATCCAAACCGCGTCGGATATTGCTCAATCAATACATTCATCTGCAAACAACACCGACGTGGTCGGCGTCTTCGTCAATACGCCGGCAGAGGAAGTCAACCATATAGCCGGCATCTGCGGACTTGATCGCGTGCAGCTCAGCGGCGATGAGACATGGGAGTATTGTCTTGCTATCGAACATCCGATAATTAAAGTGATGCACATCGCCGAGAGGACAATGGCTTCACAAGTGATCGCCGAACTGGAGAGAGGCAAACGATTGATGGCGAACAGAGACTGGATGTGCCTGCTTGATACTAAGATGGGCGATGCCTACGGAGGAACAGGAAAAGCTTTCAACTGGCAAATAGCCTCCGAGATCGCTCAGAGATTTTCGGTGATGATCGCCGGTGGACTAGATCCGCAGAATGTAAAAAAAGTCATCAGAGATGTCAGCCCAATGGGCGTCGATGTCTCAACAGGAGTCGAAACGAACAAATGCAAAGACCAAAATAAAATAAAGGCGTTTATAGAGGCAGTGAAATGACAAAACGTTCACCGAGTAGCTGCGCTGAAAGCGAAGTGCATCGAGGCGAAATAAATGATAAATAATAAAGGAGACAGCATGAATACACTCCCGGATGAACGCGGCTACTTCGGCCGATACGGAGGAGAATACATCCCTGAAGTACTGGTGCCCGCATTCGATGAATTGAAGAGAACATATGATTCGATCAAAAACGACAGGTCATTCTGGGCGGAGTTCAAAGGTCTCTGCCGAGACTATGCGGGGCGGCCTACGCCGCTCTATTACGCAGAGAAGCTCAGCCAGCACTGCGGCGGGACACGCATATTTTTGAAACGAGAGGACCTCACCCATACCGGCGCGCATAAGATCAACAATGCGCTGGGGCAGGGATTGCTGGCTCGTAAAATCGGCAAAAATAGAATCATTGCCGAAACAGGGGCGGGGCAGCACGGCGTCGCTACCGCTGCCGTCTGCGCCATGCTCGGTATGGAATGCGTTATTTACATGGGAGAGGAGGACATCCGAAGGCAAGCTCCGAATGTTTTACGTATGAAACTCATGAATGCTGAGGTGAGACCGGTAACCAGTGGCAGCAAAACGCTCAAGGACGCCATCAACGAAGCCTTCAGGGACTGGATATCCAATATAACGACGACGCATTACCTCATCGGATCGGCGGTCGGGCCGAACCCGTACCCGATGATGGTCCGCGATTTTCAGTCCATCATCGGCAGTGAGGTAAAGCAACAGATCATCGAGAAAACAGGGCGGCTGCCGGACTATATCATCGCCTGCACTGGCGGCGGTAGCAATGCCATCGGCATCTTCTATCCCTTTCTCGATGATAAGGATGTTAAGCTCATCGGCGTTGAGGCAGCAGGCAGAGGAGTGGAAACAGGCAAGCACGCCGCTACTTTATTTGCGGGAACGCCGGGTGTGTTTCACGGCGCAAAATCCTATCTCCTTCAGGACAGCGACGGCCAGATCATGGAGACGCACAGCATTTCAGCCGGGCTCGATTATCCTGGCGTCGGTCCCGAGCACAGCTATCTTAAAGATTCGGGCAGAGCAAGCTATGTCGCCGAGACCGACAAAGACGTGCTTGCAGCGTTTCACCTTCTCTGCAGCATCGAAGGCATCATTCCGGCGTTGGAATCGGCACACGCAATCTCATATGCGCTCAAGCTCGCCCCGAAACTGGCAAAAGACAAGACCATCGTCATCAACCTCTCGGGACGTGGAGACAAGGATATGGGTATAATCAGTGAAGCATTAGGAGGAAACCTGTGAATTCCATTGACGCAATTTTCACCGATAAAGGGCGCAAAACGCTCATCGCCTATATAACCGTCGGCTACCCAAGCATCGAATCGACTTTGAAAGCAGCGCCGATCCTGGCAGAGGCAGGTTGCGATCTTATCGAGCTCGGTATCCCGTTTTCCGATCCGCTTGCCGACGGCGCTACAATTCAGAACGCCAGCTTCCATGCCCTGCAAAACGGCGTTACAGTGAAAACCTGTCTCGAGACAGCGCAGAAGCTGAGCAAACAGGTAAAGATACCTCTGGTATTTATGACCTATCTCAATCCGATAATGCATTATGGGTTCGATGCCTTCTGCAAAGCTTGCTCGGAAAGCGGCATCAGCGGACTCATTATCCCCGATCTGCCGCCGGAGGAGGGCATCGAACTGGAAGAGGCAGCTCACAGGTACAATATTCACATCATCTACCTGTTGGCGCCAACGAGTACAGAGCAGCGTATCGTCACCGTCGCCAGTCACGCCGGCGGCTTCATCTACCTCGTTTCCGTCACCGGAGTCACCGGAGCAAGAAAAGATCTGCCGCCCGACCTCAAAAGCTTCGTATCAAGGGTAAGGAAAGCAACGGACAAACCCCTCTGCGTCGGCTTCGGCATATCGACGCCGGAACAGGCGGCGGAGGTGTTACAGATCGCCGATGGCGTCATCATCGGCAGCAAAATAGTCCGTCTCATGGAGGAGGACGGTTCGTTGAGCAAAGTCGGAACATTTATCAGGGATGTCAGAGGCGTAATGAACACTTCAAAATAAAATTTTGTAGTCTCATAATTGTGTAAATTGGAGATTCGATAATTTATTGTATCAATATCTTGTAAACTATTGTAATTACTGTAATAATATAAAAAGTAAATCATTAGGGAAATAAACTGGAGGGCTAATGAAAATACGTACCAATGTTTTTGATATAGCCCAATATATACTAACAAAACTTGGGGCTATGACCACATGGAAGCTCCAAAAGCTGTGTTATTACTGCCAGGCATGGTCTCTTGTATGGGATGACAAACCACTCTTTGAGCAATGTATTGAAGCATGGGCAAATGGTCCCGTAATTCCTGAACTCTATAAGCAACATCGAGGTCAATTTACAATCGACCATGTCGATGGAGCTGATATAACAAAGTTATCGAAAATGCAAAAAGAGACTATCGAAGCAGTCTTGTCGCTATACGGAGACAAAACTTCCGCATGGTTGAGTGCTCTTACTCATCGCGAAAACCCTTGGAAATTCGCCAGGGAAAGGGAAGATTTAAGTTTGGGCGAACGCGGTACTGCGGAAATATTATTGACAGATATGGCTGAGTACTACGAGGCTTTATGTGGGGAACAAACACTGTAAGCTACCTTTTTTGCCTAAATCGTCGAAGCCCAAAAAGATACCTGATTATCTAGGGTATCCCACAATCGAAAATAGACATATTGCGTGGCGCTTCAGCAATGCAGATATATTCGGCAGTATGAGTTGTGGTAATTTAGCACTTGAAGAGCATCAGCAATTATGGAAACGGCTGAGAGCATTCGAAAAAATGAATGTTGACCAGCTAAGAGCAACAGGCAGTCTACATTCAAAATCTATACCGGAACTGGAAAGAGAATATAGGGATCGACTCCTTGACTTAAAACTCGATGACATTGAAGAAATCTACTCGTTTCGTATCGATGGTGCATGTCGTTTATGGTGTATGAAGTTTGAGAATATTTTTTCGATTCTTTGGTGGGACAAGAATCATCAGGTTGTTCAAATTGCTAGGCGACATACATAATGCCAATTTATAAATAATGTTCTGTCTAAGTCTATTTGTTTACGAAGGCCTTTGTGATAAGATGTGCATAATGTAGCTATACTGCAAAAGCTACAGCAGGTTATAAAATGCCGCTATCTTCAGACCGCTTACGTGAAATAGTCTCTGAACTGGCTTCCAGACCTCAGCACGAAAAAGTGCGCGCCCTCGTTTATGAACTATTGGTAAACGGCCTTGGCGCAAAGAGCACAGAACTTGATTTTGAACGCCGTGTTCCCGAAGTGCATGGACGCATCGATGCATTATTGGGAAGAACGTTATTCGAGTTTAAGTCCGATCTCAGGCGGGAACAGAATGATGCTGAGGACAAGCTGCCGGATTATCTTTCACAGCGTGAGAAAGAAACAAAATCTCATTTTGTCGGGATAGCGACCGATGGCGCGACATTCATCCCTTATGAGCTTCGCTCCGGTAAGCTGGAACGGTTCGAGATTTTCCAAACCTCCGAAGACAAACCGCGAGACCTGCTTGAGTGGCTAAGCGCTGCAGTCGCTATCAGTGCCGATCTTGAACCAGACCCTGAAATCGTTGCGCGTGAGCTAGGACGCAGCAGCCTCGCATGGGGATTGGCAAAACAGGAGCTTATTTCAATATGGACGGAGATAGGCCAACACCCTGACGTCCGGTTGAAACGCGATTTATGGTCGCAGCTCATTCGCCGCGTCTATGGCGCTGCTGTTAATGAGGATTCCCTGTTCTTTCAACATACGTATCTTTCAATTATCGCCAAGACCATGGCTGCAAAAGTGCTTGGCGTTCCGGTAAATGATCCCGCCGACCTCCTCTCTGGTAAACGTTTTCTTGAAGCGGGCATCGGAGGCATGGTTGAATCGGACTTTTTCGACTGGATGCTTGCTTCCAAAAAAGGTATCGACCTTGTACGTCGCATTGCGCTGCAGGCAGGCCGTTTCCGCCTGGAAAACGTGCAAACCGATGTTCTTAAAGGGCTTTACGAATCCTTAATTGATCCTGAGCAGCGCCATGTCCTGGGAGAATACTATACACCGGACTGGCTGGCCGAGCGGATATGCTCCGAAGCAATTAATAATCCACTTGAGCAACGAGTGCTTGATCCTGCGTGCGGATCAGGCGCTTTTGTCTTCCACGCCGTCCGATTATTGATGAAGGCTGCTGAAAAAGCAGGAATAACTG
>DNCV01000076.1:334-9149 GCA_003484395.1 Dehalococcoidia bacterium | reverse complement strand
GGGTGTTGAAGGGACTGAAGATGGCAGGGCATATGGGGCATGACCGGGTTACGGCGAAAAATTTACAGATTGTTGATGTAGATACTGATCGACACGTGCTGTTGATTAAAGGTGCGATTCCCGGCTGGAAAAAGGGTATAGTGTTTGTCAGGAAAGCAAACTAAGGGGTTGAACGTGCAAGTACAGGTTTACAATATAAAAGGTGAAGCTGTTAAACAGATCGACGTGAGGGATGACGTCTTCGGTGTGGCGTTTAATGAAGCTGTTGTTCATCAGGCGATGGTCAGACAGCTTGCAAACCGGCGTCAGGGAACAGCCGATACAAAGACGAGGGCAGAGGTTGCCAGGAGCACAAAGAAGCTTTACTCACAGAAGTCGACAGGACGGGCACGACGGGGCAGCGCCAAGTCCCCACTATTGAAAGGTGGCGGAGTAGCGTTTGGACCGCATCCTCGAAGCTATCGTCAGGATATGCCGAAGAAGATGCGAAGATTAGCCTTGCGGTGCATGCTTTCTGCGAAGATGCAGTCCGGAGAGCTTAAAGTCGTTGATACATTTGCGTTTGATGAGCCGAAGACGAAAGATATATTTGATATGCTGGTGGCTTTGGGTATAGCGGATTCCGCTTTGATTGCTACGGATGAAGATCGAGAAATGCTGGTGAAATCAGCGCGTAATCTGGCTGGCGTGAAAACGGTGCCGGCTGCTATGCTTAATGTGGCTGATCTTCTTTCGAGCAAGGTGCTCATTATGAGCACAGATGGCGTACGCAAAGCGGAGCAATTATGGGGTCAAAAAACGCGGAGCAAAGCGGAAAGCGTTAATTAAAGGTCCAGGGACGAACGATGCATATATTTGAAGTAGTACGACGACCGGTGGTAACCGAAAAAGGCACGATTATGCAGGAGCAAGGCAAATATGCCTTTGAAGTTGCGCCCGGCTCTACAAAAGAAATGGTAAAACAGGCTGTCGAGAAAGCCTTTAAGGTCAATGTAACTAAGGTTAACATCATCGCTATGAAGGGTCGGAAGAAGCGGATGGGAAGAAGAGAGATTGTAACCCCTTCATGGAAAAAAGCAGTTGTGACTCTGGAAGCAGGGCAGAAAATACAACTGTTTGAAGGTGTTTAACGAAAAAGCGGGGAATTACATTGGGTTCAGTAGTTAAAAAACGTAACAAAAAGATGGCCAAGCACAAGCATCGTAAATTACTTAAGAAGAATCGATGGCAAAGAAGGCATGGCTAATATTTAATACGAGGAGTTGAGTTTTGCCTTTTCAATCTATTGCTCCGACAACGCCAGGCAGGCGAAATATGTTAAGGGTTTCCTTCGATGGTTTAACGAAGGAGAACCCCGAGAAATCGTTGCTTCTTCCGGTTAGAAAAAAGGGCGGGAGAAATTCACGCGGTGTGGTGACGTCACGTCATCGCGGCGGCGGCGCAAAACGTCAGTTGCGTGTTATCGATTTCAAACGCGATAAACTGGGAGTTCACGGTACTGTTGTTACACTTGAATATGATCCGAACAGATCGGCGCGTATTGCTCTTATCTATTACGCCGATGGCGATAAACGATATATTCTTGCACCGGATGGCTTAAAAGTTGGAGATGTTATCCAAACAGGATCTGGTGCCGATGTAAAACCCGGCAATGCGATGGCGTTGGGTGATATGCCTGCCGGTACAATAGTTCACAATATTGAGTTTGAGCCAGGAAAAGGCGGGCAGATAGTACGGAGCGCCGGCACAGCGGCACAATTGCTCGGCAAAGAGGGTAAGTATTGTCTGGTGCGATTACCTTCAGGAGAGATGAGAAGATTTTTGGCTGAATGTCAGGCGACTATTGGACAGGTTGGCAATATCGAGCATTCGGGTGAAAAACTTGGCAAAGCAGGGCGTACCCGCTTATTAGGGCGGCGTCCCATGGTTCGCGGTTCAGCGATGACACCGCGTGATCATCCGCACGGCGGTGGTGAAGGTCGCGCACCGCGAGGTATGGCTCCGAAGACTCCGTGGGGTAAACCTGCATTGGGGCCGAAGACAAGAGTTGGGAAACCATCTGATCGCTTGATAGTTAAGCGAAGAAAATAATTAATGAAGGGCTAAGGTATGTCACGATCAGCACACAAAGGGCCGTATTGCGAAGTCAAGCTTCTGAAGAAAATTGAGAAGCTTAACAAAACCGGCGAAAAAACGGTAATAAAAACCTGGGCACGGTCATCGACCGTCATGCCGGAAATGATAGGGCACACACTTGGAGTTCATGATGGCAGACGCCATGTGCCGATTTTTATTACAGAGAACATGGTCGGACATAAATTGGGTGAGTTTGCTATGACAAGGACATTCAGAGGTCATGCAACGAAGGCCCAGGTAACGGTCCAGGCGAAGAAGTAGAGGCTGGTATATCATGAAAGTAAAATCTATATCGAAAAACGTCGGTTATCCGCCACGAAAAGTGAAGTTAGTCGTTGATATGGTACGGGGCAAATCGGTCGCGGAAGCCCTCACTATATTGAAGTTCACGCCGAGGCCGTCAGCGATTGCGGTAGCGAAAACGATTAAATCGGCGGCGGCAAATGCCGAAAATAATTTTGAGATGGATCCGGCGAATTTGAAGGTTACGGAAATTTATGCTAATGAAGGGATTACATTAAAAAGAATGCGAGCTCAATCTCGTGGACGGGTTAGTCCTCTGCTGAAGAGGTCGACCCACATAACTGTATATGTCTCCGAGGAGGGAAAATAAGTGGGTCAGAAAGTTCATCCGTATGGGTTCCGGCTAGGGGTTACTCAGGACTGGCAGGCAAAGTGGTTCGAGAAGAAGCACTATACTGAGATGCTGCTCGAGGATATGAAGCTGCGGAAGGTGATTGCCAAAAAATGCGTTGATGGCGGTGTTGCCAGTGTCATTATTGAACGGCAGGGTAACGAGATCGTCATTACGATGAATTCATCCAGACCGGGCGTTGTCATCGGTCGCGGCGGACAGCGCGCAGAGGAACTGAGAGCCGAGCTGGAGAAGGCGTGCGGCAAAAAAGTTAGAATATCGATTAAAGAGATTGATCAGCCAGAGTTGGAATCCTTGCTTGTGGCCAGAAACGTCGCTGATCAGCTTATGCGTCGTATTGCGTTCAGAAGGGTTATGAAGCAGACTATCTTCCGGACCATGCAGGCAGGCGCTCGCGGGATAAAAGTGAGCTGCGCCGGCAGGCTGGGAGGCAATGAAATAGCGCGAAGAGAAACATCTCGTCAGGGTCGATTGCCGTTGCACACATTGAGTGCTGATATCAGCTATGGATTCGCGGAAGCGGATACGACAATGGGTAAGATCGGCATTAAGGTATGGATTTATAAAGGGGATATTATCCCTGAAGTTAGGAAGGAAAAGGAAAGTGCTACAGCCGAAACGGGTGAAGTATCGAAAACTGCATAGAGGCCGGCGTAAGGGTGAAGCGCATTCCGGTAACACCGTTGCCTTTGGTGATTATGGGATGCAGGCTCTTGAGAATGCATGGATAAGCGACAGGCAGATTGAAGCCACGCGCCGTGTTATTGTCCGGTATTTGCGGCGCGGCGGGAAAATGTGGATACGTGTATTTCCTGATAAATCAGTGACCAAGAAACCCGCTGAAACCAGAATGGGAAGCGGAAAAGGTTCCCCTGATCATTGGGTTGCAGTGGTTAAACAGGGCAAGATGTTGTTCGAGATAGCAGGGATTAAAGAGGATATGGCCAAAGAAGCGGTAAAACTCGCTGCATATAAACTGCCTATTCGCGCGCGATTTGTGGTTAAGGAAGTGGCTGCTACGGAGGCTCAAAGTGAAGATTGATGATATGAGGATGCTTGGCATTGAGGAGATGAAGAAAAACCTGAATGAAGCTCATGAAGAACTTTTCAATTTGAGGTTCCGGTTATCAACACGACAATTGCTCAATCATCGGGAACTGGCAAAAGTGAAGAAGCGCATTGCACAGTTGAATACGATACTGAAAGAAAAAGAACTTGGTTTAAGGTAAAAGATGGAAAGCAATCGGAAAGAAAGAATAGGCAGCGTTATCAGTAACAAAATGGAGAAGACGGTGGTGGTGCAGGTGGAGGATACCAAGCGTCACCCGATATATCGAAAGGTGCTGACGCGCCGTGTTAATTTCAAAGCGCATGATGAGAACAAAGAATGTGGGCCGGGCGATGTCGTAAGGATCGTAGAGACTCGACCTCTTTCCAAGGATAAACGGTGGAGAGTTGCGGAGATACTCAGAAAGAAAGAGGTCGCTGAGATAGAACCAAAAGAAGTGGTTTAAATTTGTCGTTAAGGGAAGAGACGTGATACAGCAATATACAAGACTAAAAGTAGCAGATAACACCGGTGCGCGCGAAGTGATGTGCATCAACGTGCTTGGCGGCACGGGCAGACGGTATGCAACCGTTGGTGATATTATCGTTGTCACGGTCAAACGCGCTATCCCGGGCGGCGTTGTGAAGAAGAGCGAGGTAACTCATGCTGTGGTTGTGAGAGTCGCCAAGCAGTATCACAGACCGGATGGGACATATGTTCGATTCGATGATAATGCGGCGGTTATCCTTGATGATAAGAATAATCCGAAAGGTACGCGCATTTTCGGACCGGTTGGGCGTGAACTGAGAGAGAAAAACTTTATGAAGATTATATCTCTTGCTCCAGAGGTTTTGTAATTATGAAGATACGAAAGAATGATACTGTTCTGGTGATTGCCGGAAAAGATAAGGGGAAGCGCGGAAAGGTACGAAAGGCTCTCCCAATTGATGAGAAAGTGGTTGTCGAAGGCGTTAATATGATAAAACGTCATTCAAAGACAAAAGGTCAGGCAAGGCAGGCTGGTATTATTGAGTTGGAGTCTCCTATTCCTGTTGCCAGCGTTATGTTGATTTGCAATAAATGCGATAAGCCGGCAAGAGTCGGCATGCGAGTCTTGCAAGATGGCAGGAGGGCGCGTTTCTGCCGTGTCTGCCAGGAAGTGCTTGAGTAAGGTTAGGTGAACGATACATATGCCTAGGTTGAAGGATAAATACAAAAAAGAAGTGATTCCCGATCTCATGAAAAAATTCGGCTATAAAAATGTAATGCAGGTGCCGAAGGTCTCGAAGATCGTGTTGAACATCGGGTTAGGTGAAGCTTTGCAGAATCCTAAAGCGATGGAATCTGCTCAGAAGGATCTCGGTGCGATTAGCGGGCAACATCCGGTCGTAACAAAATCGAAAAAATCGATTGCTACCTTCAAACTGCGCCAGGGGCAGGATATCGGCGTTATGGTGACGCTTCGAGGCGTGCAGATGTACGAGTTTTTCGACAGGCTAATAAACATTGTTTTACCGCGTATCCGCGATTTTCAGGGTGTTCCCCGTGATTCCTTTGATGGAAAAGGAAATTATGCATTGGGCTTCAAAGAACAACTCATGTTCCCTGAGATCGAGTATGATAAAGTGGAAAAGGTACGAGGGTTGAGTGTCGTCATCGTGACTACCGCTCAATCTGATGAGGAAGGTCGAGAGCTGTTAGCAGCATTCGGTATGCCCTTCAAGAAGAACTAGGAGTCGAATTATACTATGGCGAAACTAGCAATGATTCTTAAATCCCAGAGGAAGCCGAAATTTCCGAATCGTGCACACAATCGATGCAAGCTGTGCGGCCGACCGCGGGGATATATTCGCAAATTCGGGATGTGCCGTTTATGCTTCCGAGAACGAGCGCTTCGCGGACAGATACCCGGCGTGCGAAAATCGAGTTGGTAGTATTTTAGGAGAGATTTATTTATGGTAATGGTTACTGATCCAATTGCAGATATGTTGACTCGTATTCGTAATGCCCTTATGGTACGTCATGATACTGTTACGGTGCCTGCATCAAAGACGAAACTTGTTATTGCCAAGATTCTGAAAGACGAGGGTTTTATTACTGATTTCACTGTTGTGAAGGGCAAGGTGGATAAAACGATTAAAATTTCTTTACGCTACCTGGATAATCAGCCGGTTATTAATGGTCTTGAGAGAGTGAGCAAACCCGGCTTACGTGTGTATGTTGGTAGCGGAGAAGTGCCCCGTGTTTATGGGGGGCTTGGTATATCAATTCTGTCGACATCGAAGGGAATCATGGTTGGACAGGATGCATGGAAGCAAAAGCTCGGCGGCGAGCTGATGTGCCATATCTGGTAATCGATATTTTGTGAGGTTGAAATTGTGTCACGAATAGGATTAATGCCAATAGCTGTTCCGCAGGGCGTGAAGGTCGCCATTGCTGATGGTAATATAACTGTTGAGGGTAAAAAGGGGAAGATCATCCGTCAGTTTTCGAAGGACATGATAATAACGCTTAAAGATAATGTATTGATGGTAGCACGTCCAAGCGATGAGAGGATGCACAGGTCATTGCATGGCTTATCGAGGACTCTCTTAGCCAATATGGTTGAGGGAGTCACCAATGGTTTCGAGAAGAATTTGGAATTAAGCGGCGTTGGCTATCGTGCTCAGAAAACCGGAAACAAGTTGGCATTGCAGATAGGCTTTGTCAATACTGTTGAATTTGTTCCTCCTGAGGGTGTGGATATTGTAGTGGAGGGGACGAATAAGGTGAAAGTGGTTGGTATTGATAAAGAGCTTGTCGGACTAACCGCTGCAAAGATTCGTGCGCTTCGTCCCTGCGACGCATATAAGGGAAAGGGCATTAAATATTCATATGAAAAGCTCCGTCTAAAGCCTGGCAAGGCGGGCAAAGCAACTGCAAAGAAGTAGAGGTCAATGATGGCTGGAGTAAATAGAAGAATTGCACGTGAAAGACGTCATGTCCGGGTACGGAACAAACTGGAAGGCACACCGGAGCGACCGCGGCTGTGTGTATTTCGCAGTCTGCAGCATATTTATGCGCAAGTGATCGATGATGCAGCGGGTACTACATTGGTAAGTGCGGGCACCCTCGATCCTGATTTGAAAGAGACAGTTTCAGGGAAGAATAAGTCTCAGCGAGCCGAAATAGTTGGTTCCCTGGTGGCGCAGCGCGCTATCAAACGCGGTGTCAAAAAAGTTGTATTCGACCGTGGCGGATATAAATATCAGGGCAGGGTAAAAGTATTAGCTGATGCAGCCAGGAAGGCTGGGCTAGAGTTTTGAGGTTATGGTAATGAAAGCAATTACGCAGGCAATAGGCAAGCGGGAAAAAATCGATGCGAACGAGATGGATTTGTCCGAAAAACTCGTAGCGTTGGATCGTGTGACCAAGGTCGTTAAAGGCGGCAAAAATATGCATTTCAGGGCTTTGGTTGTGGTTGGTGACGGCAAAGGTCATGTTGGCATCGGCCTTGGAAAAGCAAAAGAGGTGCCTGATGCGATTCGTAAAGCTGGTGCAACCGCAAAGAAGGACCTGGTGCAGATCAAGCTTGCCGGCGATACGGTGCCGCATGAAATATTCGCGAAGTTTGGTGCTGCCAAGGTGCTCATTAAACCTGCGATGCCTGGTACAGGAGTGATCGCTGGTGGCGGCGTGCGGGCCGTGCTTGAGGCTGTCGGTGTCAAAGATGTATTGACAAAGTCCCTCGGCAGCTCAAAACCGGTGAACGTTATGAAGGCGACTATGCTTGCTTTGATGAGTATGCGTGATCCCAAAGAGGTTATTGCCAAAAGAAAAGGGGATATTACTGAAGTCAAGGAGAAAGCAAGTGCCTAAGCTTCGAATTACCTGGGTAAAAAGCGGTATTGGATATGCAAAAGACCAAAAACGCACTCTCAAGGCGTTGGGTTTTCGCAAACTTAATGAGGTGATTGAGAAAGAAGACTCACCAAGCATTCGCGGCATGGTGCAGCATGTAAGTCATCTCGTTAAAATGGAGACGATTGATGGATCAAAGTAAATTGAGGCCGCCGGTTGGCGCAAAGCATAAAAGAAAGCGCGTTGGCTGCGGTAATGGCAGCGGGCACGGATCATATTCCGGACGCGGTTGTAAAGGACAGAAATCTCGTTCCGGCCCCAATGTACGGGTTGGTTTTGAAGGCGGCCAGTTGCCTTTAATTAAGAGATTGCCGGCCCAGCGGGGTTTTACTAACAGATATAAGACGATATACAGCACAGTCAATGTCGGCAAATTGAATGATTTTGCTGCTGACACGGAAGTGACTGCTGCGGAGTTACATAAAGCTGGCATGATTCAGACGTTACAATATCCGATCAAGATTCTGGGCGGTGGCGATATCGATCGAGTGTTGACTGTGAAAGCTCAGAAGTTTTCGGCCAGTGCAAAAGAGAAAATTGTAGCTGCCGGCGGCAAGGCTGAGGAAGTCTAATATGAGACAGAAGGAGTCAAGATCGCGTTTGATCCAGGCATTAATAGATGCCTTTTCGTTACCCGATCTCAGACAAAAACTGCTGTTTACTATTGGGATACTGATCGCCTTCAGGTTTATTGCGCATGTCCCGCTTCCGGGAGCTAACCCGGAATCTTTAAAAAACCTGTTCGAAAGTAATCAGCTTCTCGGCATGCTCGACCTGTTCAGTGGTAGCGCCATGCAGAATTTCAGCGTTGTTGCAATGGGCGTGTATCCATATATTACTTCATCGATTATTATGCAATTGCTCGTTCCTGTGATTCCTTCCCTTCGGGCATTATCGGAGGAAGGAGAAGCGGGACGGCGTAAGATAAACCAATATACACACTGGTTGACTGTACCGCTGGCAGCCCTGCAAGGCTATGCGCAGCTTGTATTGCTGAGGAGTCAGGGGGCCGTGGCTGGTAGCGGTACCCTGGAAACGATCACTATCATCGTCTCAATGACTGCCGGTACCATGTT
>DNCV01000076.1:0-323 GCA_003484395.1 Dehalococcoidia bacterium | reverse complement strand
ATCTTCGGCGGCATCGTTGCTTCATTTCCTGAGATGATCGGCCGCGGCTTTGTCGCCGGCGGCACCAATTGGGGTGGGGTAGTCATGTTTGGCATTTTATCGCTGCTGACAATAACATTGATCGTTATTTTCACCGAAGGACATCGGCGGATACCTGTGCAGTATGCCAAAACAGCTATCAAGGGAAACAGGATATATAGACAATCCGGTTCGACCTATGTTCCGTTGAGAGTTAATACCGCAGGCATGATCCCGTTAATCTTTGCCATGTCATTGATGATCTTCCCTGGAACCATTGCCAGCTATTTCGTCGCTCCTCCAGG
>DNCV01000071.1 GCA_003484395.1 Dehalococcoidia bacterium | reverse complement strand
CCGTAACATCGATTGCCGGTACCGGCGGTAGCTGCGCTAGCTGTTCGTCAGGTAATTGTGCCAGTTGTCATAGCTAAAATGGCATTACACTTGGATAGAGGGTGTTGATACCGATGATTCCCGGGATGTACCCATTCGTTTCATCACATTCCAGGCGATAATGCTGACGACTAAGGCCTCTATCAGGACAGATGCGAACCAGAATATCGCTGCATCGTTAAAAAAATCCGATGGAAACATCATAATCAGGAAATCCTTTGATGGATCGAGTATCCACAGGTTGTTGGAAAAGCTGACCTCATGAAAGAACAGAAAAAACCTGTCAAAACCTGTTATTGATACGAAANNCCCGCCATTAGTATCATTGTCGCTGCGCTTCCCCATATGCAACCTTTGAGCAGCGGATTCCAGCCTATTCCCTTCTTGAATGTTGACAGTAAAACGCATATGGCCAATAGCAAAAAACTGATTAATTGAAGCTGAAAAGCAAGCAGCATCAGCCCACGAACATCTTTGAGATGGTCGATCTCGCGTTGATTATAGATATCGAAAAATTTTTCTTCCTTCTGAACCGTAACCTGTGGCGAACTGGTGCCTAATGACAGATAGTCTGCCATCTTCTGCGCGACTTTTTTAAGGTCAGCGTTACTGATTCCGGTCACCTTGCTGATCTCATATTTGTTGAAATCGTATTCATAGAGCTGGACAGTGCCTGCCATCCACCTGATAGTTCCGGCGGCGAAGAGCAGCGGCAGAACCAGAATGAGCACTAGAGGTATTGCTGATCGGAGCATTTTCATACTATTATTATTGTCCCACATAATAATAAAAACTCAGGGGCTCTTTCAACTCGTCTGGTATTCGTACGTACNNATGTTTACCCATCTTCACGTTCATACTGAATACAGCCTGCTTGACGGTCTATGCCGTATCCCACAACTTGTCGGACGTGCCAAAGAATTGGGAATGACCAGTCTGGCGATCACTGACCATGGCACGATGCATGGGGTCATCGATTTCTATGAAGAGGCTAAGGGAGCAGGTATAAAGCCTATCATCGGTTGCGAGGTCTATGTTGCGAGGAATGATCGGCACAGCAAGACCACAAATGATAAATCTCCTTATCATCTTACTCTACTGGCGAAAGACAAACATGGATACAGCAATCTCATTAAACTGGTAACGCGGGCACATCTTGAAGGTTTTTACTATAAACCGAGAGTGGATAAGGAGCTATTGACTCTATATCATGCCGGGCTTATAGCCCTTTCCGGCTGTGCACAGGGGCAGTTGCCACGGCTTATCCTTGAAAACAGATTTGATGATGCGAAAGCGGAGGCACTGTGGTATAAGCAGCTTTTCCCTGAATTCTATCTGGAGATTCAACGCCATCCCATTCCTGAGCTCGAACAGATTAATAAAGGGTTGATGATGCTTGCTGAGAGTCTGGATATTCCTGTCGTTGCTACCAACGATGTGCACTATGTCAATCGCGAAGACGCCAGCCTTCAGGATATGCTTCTCTGCATTCAAACGAATACGACGGTTAATGATGAGAAACGGATGAAGATGGCGGGCGATTTCTTTTATCTGAAAAGTCCTGATGAGATGAAGGAACTTTTTGCCGATCTGCCCGAAGCTCTGGAGAATACAATGAAAATCGCTGAGCTATGCAACCTTGATTTTACCTTCGGTCAATCGCATATGCCGAAAGTAGATGTGCCGCAAGGGAAAACGGCAGATGAATATCTGACAGAGCTTTGCCGTGAAGGATTGAAAAGGCGGTATCCTCAGGCGACATCGCAGATCGAGGAACGTCTGCACTATGAATTGGACGTTATTCGCCAGACCAGGTTTGCTGATTATTTTCTCGTCGTTCTCGATCTTACAAATTTTGCCAGAAGCCAAAATATCATGTTCGGGGTGCGGGGTAGCGCCGCTGCCAGCCTGGCGTTGTACTGTCTCGGTGTGACGGATATCGACCCGTTGCGATTCGGATTGGTCTTCGAACGATTTTTAAATATCGAACGTCGCGAGATGCCTGATATCGATCTTGATTTTCAGGATGATCGTCGTGATGAGTTGATAGCATACGTCAACAGGAAATATGGCGCGGATCATGTGGCGCAGATCATAACCTTTGGTACTCTTCGAGCGCGCGCCGCATTACGCGATGTGGGAAGAGCCCTGGGGATGTCCTATAGTGACGTTGACAGGATTGTCAGACTCATCCCTTCGAAGCTTAATATCACATTGGATGAAGCGCTTGCCGAGAATAAGGAACTGAAAGAGATTTATGATGCAGATGAGATTGTCCGGCATCTCATCGATAATGCCCGCAGACTTGAGGGCACGTCCCGCAATGCCGGTACCCATGCTGCCGGTATCGTTATTGCCGGGGAACCATTGACAAACATCATACCATTGCAACGTTCTACAAAAGAATCGGATGAAAATGCCGCCATGACTCAGTTCTCCATGGAAAATGTGGCTCATCTCGGTTTGCTCAAAATGGATTTTCTCGGTCTCTCCAATCTGACTATACTTGCAAAAGCGAAGGACAATATACAACAGCATAAAAATATAAACGTCGATTTATTAAACATCCCCCTTGATGATCCCAGGACGTTTGCTCTGCTCGCTTCCGGTGAGACTACAGGTGTTTTCCAGCTTGAAGGTTCAGGTATGAGACGATTCATCAGGGAATTGAAACCTTCGATATTTACCGATATTGCTGCCGTTATCGCATTGTACCGTCCAGGTCCGATGGAGCATATCCCGGAATTCATCGATTCTAAATATGGGAAGAAACCTGTCAAATATCCGCATCCGTCTCTTGAGGAACTGCTCAAGGAGACATACGGTATTATCACATATCAGGATCAGGTGCTTCGAATCGTACAGACGATTGCGGGATTCAGTCTCGGCAAGGCAGATATTTTGCGTAAGGCGATGGGCAAGAAAAAAGCAGATATCATGATGCAGCAGAAACAGGATTTTATCAGCGGAGCGGTAGAGAAGGGATTATCTGAAAGCCTTGCCAACGAAATATTCGGCCTCATCGAACCATTTGCCGGCTATGCTTTTAATAAAGCACATGCTTTCAGTTATGCAATGCTCGCATATCAGACCGCTTACCTGAAAGCGAATTATCCTGTCGAATATATGACAGCGTTACTAACGACATATACAGGGACCACCGAAAAAATACAGTCGGCCATTGCAGAGTGCCGACGCTTGAATATCACCACGTTGCCCCCGGATGTGAATTACAGTGAGGCTGATTTTTCTATTGAAAACAGAGAGGGTGTTCAGGCTATCCGATTTGGTCTTCGTGCCGTTAAAAATGTTGGCGATGCGGCTATCGCTGCGATTGTCGCAGCACGAAAAGAGGTCGGAGCTTTTAGCTCCATCGATGATTTCTGCCGTCGCGTTGATATGAAAAACGTGAATAGAAAAGTTCTCGAAAGTTTGATCAAAGTAGGTGCCCTCGATAGCCTGTCCCCACGAGGTTCGCTACTGCTGGCGGTTGGGCAGATACTATCGCTTTCACAGCACGAGCAACGGCTCAAATCATCAGGACAAACAAGCATGTTCGATCTTATGGGCAACAATGAAGAGAAATCGCTTCCCGAACTCGAACTGGAGAAGATCGAGACTCCTTTCAAAGACAGACTGGAGTGGGAAAAGGAGTTGACCGGCGTTTACTTCTCGGAGCATCCATTGTCTGCGATTGCAGGGTCATTGAATGCGACGACGACTGCACATTGTGGACAAATCAGTGAGGATATGGTCGGACAGAAGGTGATTGTTGCCGGTGTCATTAATTCTGCCCGATTGCTTTCCACCAAGAATGGGCAGCCGTTTCTCATCGGTACTATCGAAGATCTCGATGGCAGCATTGAGGTCATGGTATGGAATGATGTCTATACTCAAACGAAAGATATCTGGAAAGAGGGAGAGGTTGTGCTCATTGAAGGTGCAGTGAAATCGTCGCGGGATGATAAAGTAAGCCTTACCTGCCAGAAGGCATGTCTTTATAGTACACGAATAGAAAATAACAATGGAAATCATAAAGCGGCAAAAAGTATTGCTAATATTACAAAACCAATGCCGAAAGCACACCCTCGTCATAGTTTGAAGATCAGCATCCGGCAAAGCGAAAATCAGGAAAATGATATCGCACAGTTGGGGAAAGTGATTGCCACGTTGAAACGATATCCGGGTGGGGATAACGTGGAGTTTGTTATCGTCAGCAACGGGAAATCTTTTTGTCTTGAATCACCAAGCGTTGGCTACAGCCCTCAACTTGTTCGTGAGCTGGAATCTATTATCGGTAGTGGTGGGGTGCAGGTGGTAACGGTGGCTTGACGAAAAGGGCGTAAATGACCATACTTGTAGTGTGGGTGATAAAAGATGGTGATGCGGCTTCGTCTATTTAAATTGAATAAAAAGCAACCGATCATCAGCTTACTGTTGTGTTTGTGCTTGCTTGCTGTTTTTGTACCCGTCGTATTAAGCGGAGCAGTTTATTCTTCCAATAAACTCGATAGCTCTCATGGTTGTTATAGCAATGTAATTTTGCCTGTTCACCCTTTGGGTATCATTACCTGCAATAACCAGATATCAAAACGGGTTGATTTTGTCCGCAGAGGCCTTGTCAACACTGATAGCATGACAGCGGTCTTCAGAAGCAAAAACAGCGTCCACTCAAACAGCAACCTGTTCTTTAATTGTTTCATTGCTCTCAGCAACAGCGGCTCGTAGCAGCTTTATTATATTCTGCTTGATATTCCTCCTTCTCTCGTTATCTCCTGATAAACTCTTCTTGTCGGGACACAGAATTTTTTCTCAAGTCATTGTCAAATGATGCCCGCTCTGTGTGATTAGAATTTTTTCGGCAAAGCGTATCTGTCACATTATAGTCAGGAAGACAACACATTTATGAAATGGAGGAATAAAAATGTCCGTTAAGTTAACTTATGGTTGTTGCTATTTTACATCATATGCGAGTAGAATATCTACATGGATAAAAAAGATATTAAGGATATTCTCCGTTGGGGATGGAAAGGGCTTGAGACATGGAACACACTATCTTCATTGGGAGTTACTGCATTGTTAAAAGTTGTGTTTCGTGATTTCGTATCTGATTGGCAATGGTATGACCAATTATTCCTATTTGGTGGTATCTTTTTACTTTTGTTAGTTTTGTCCTTGTTTTTTGCCCCCAAAATTAAACAGTGGTTAGATGATGACGGAACAGAAAAAGATAGAGGTAAACTTAAAAATACAGATATGAATTTAGATGTAATTAATGACGGTTTTAAGTTCTATTCGACTAGAGAAGAACTTTCTAAATATCATCCAACTACAAAACTTTATGAAGCCAATGAGATATGGGCATGTTGGAATGCTCCAGTTAAATTCCGTAGTGAAAATCATCTTGATAAGACTAATATAGAGAAGTTGATTTTACCGCATCCTGATAATAAGTGTTTTGATAGTTTTGCCGATACGGTAACTGAAACGAAAGCAGAGTTAATATCGTATATATGTGGTCTAACAAAGTCTGTAATAGAGAAGCGAAAACAACAGGATGCAGATCAATTCATTCAACCTGATAGGCGAATACAGATTCATTGGCATCAATTTCAAATTGGCAACACTATCACCATAGGCAATCCTAGATCGGCTGTGGATTCTGATGATTCATGGATTCTTTTAGGAATATTTGCCCCATATACATATTTACCTAAAAGACCAAGTATTTGGCTCAAGCGGAAACCTTATGACATTCTATTTGATGATGTATTTGCAGCATTTAACAAGATGTGGGAAAGCAGCGAACCACCTAGTGTAAATGACATTACTAAATATTTGAGTTGAGCTATGTCATTATGAACTGTAAATATTGTCAATCAGAAAACATCATCAAGTTTGGCACTCACAATGAAGTGCAAAGATATTATTGTAAAGATTGCAAACGAAAGTTTGTTGAAGGTTCGTTACCACGAATGAGGACACCTTCAAAGGTGGTGGCTTCTGCTGTTGGCATGTACTATGGTGGCATGTCTTTAGATGCTATTCAGAGGCAAGTACAACAGGATACAGGCAAACATTATTCAGAAGTAGCTATCTATAAATGGATAACTAGATTCACAAAACAAGCTATCGCTAAAACGAAGGACTTCAAACCAGAAGTAGGCGACGTTTGGATAGCAGACGAAACAGGAATCGATGTCCATACTCGGAGACGTGATATATGGTTTTGGGATATTATCGATGCTAAAACGAGGTATTTGTTAGCTTCTCATATCTCAATTTCACGAACAACAGAAGATGCACAGGAATTGATAAAACAGGCGATTGTTAGAGCGGGTAAAGTACCAAAAGTTATTATCACAGACAAATTACGATCATATATTGATGGTATCAAGTATACAAGCGATCAGATAGAGCATATCCAAAGCAAACCATTTGTAACTGAAAACAGCACAAACAAAATAGAACGTTTTCATGGTACATTCAAAGACAGAATTAAGGTAGTCAGAGCATTCAAGAATATGACTACTGCAAGATTATTAACTGATGGATGGCTGATTCACTATAACTTTTTCAAAGAACATGAAGCATTAAACAATACGCCGCCTGTTCATGCTATGGGTTTGAACATTCCAATTAGAGATTGGAATGATATAGTTTCACCGCAAAAACAAATTGTAGTTACAAAACAAGTTGCCCCAGAAAGCACAGGATCATTTTTCAGGCCATTAACGATTGAACAAACAAAACGGCAACAATTACGACTAAAGGTTAGACAATCGGTACAAAGACATGCAGTCAAAAAGAGACTGAAACGGCAACAGATAAAACAGCGTCAAGTAGAACGGCAACAACGTAAAATTCAGCCCTCACTATCTATTGTTAGGTTAAAGGGGATGCGATAAAAATTATGGACTCCTTAATAATCGTATTCTCTATATCTTTAATAGCAATATTGGCTGTATGGTACTTTACAAATAAGAGGAAGCATCGAAAGAAACGGTTACTAATAAGCCCTAGAATAGCAAGACGATCACGTGAAGTAATGCAAGAATTATGCGACAGGTTTGAAAAGAATAATGGCAGATTACCAAATAAAAGAGAATTAGTAAGGCTAACAATTATGGCTAGTCATGGTGTAATAGCACAGAATACACCAAAAGGTCATGAATTACGAAGGAAAGTACGATTATTTTTAGCATCTGAGTACAAGGTATGGTACGGTAAACAGCAATTAAGTAAAAAATATGAAACAACCATTAGTTAACTTAACCAAAATGTCTGATAATAAGAATAAAGTTGAGAAATTGCTAGGTCCGAGCGCGATTCCGGGACTGGTGCAGAAATATCTTATGGAAGAGAAGAAACTGGCTCCTAATCTGGCACAGTTGCTTAAAGCTGTCGTGAAAAAAGATACCGGTAACGGATATAAAAAGGCTTTCCATATTCGCATTTTCGATGAAGACGATGCTGTCGCGCGGAAAATCCACATAAAAGATTACACATCTCTGGATGAACATGCGGCTATGATCATTTATGATGGCTGGTATGATGAAATCGAGAAGAAAGTGAAACTGGAACAGAAGAAAGACGCTGGTCAGGATACGCCCATTCTAACTTTTCAGCAGATTCAGAGTGGTATTGAGGCGCTAAGCCAGCCCGGAAGCACGTATACTGTTTTTATGGCTCGGGGACCGGCAAATGGAGGCCCGTTGGGACGTGGTTGCGCTGTCGTTGAGCTGACACCTCCGGTGGCAGGGAAAAAAGTCAAAAAGTATACAATTTATACTGCGGATGTGGTGGACAATCAACCGGTCAATAAAGGATCAAAAGTATTCGATTCTGACAAAGCCAAAGATGTGGCTGTGTGGATAAAAAATGGTCATCAGGAGCGTATGTACTGAAAAAAGGGGGAAGGCCATTCAAGCCTTCCCCTTTTTTCATGTTGTTAGTTTACTATCGATTTTTGGTATAACTGCCAGAGTGATTCAGCTTTTTCCTCGAGTTTAAACTCGTAGTTGCTGAGCGTCCAGATATTTACAAGACCCTGTATCATGCTAAAAAACATCGTGGCTGCTGTATCCGTATCCAAATTTTGACGTATTTCTCCTGCTTTGATGCCCGTGGCAATAATATCCTTTATACGTTCGATATATTTATTGATGAGATCGGTAGTTTTATTATTGAGCTTTTTATCACCGAAGCTGATAATTTCAGCGATGACCTGGAAATAAAAGCCTTTTCTGTTTGCTATTTGAGAGATGACCTTATTAAGAGTGCGATGGAGTGTTTCTATTGCGGAAGCCTTTGCCAGATCGATATCAACAATGTCACTGAGGAGATTATCTTCAGCCATATCAGCCATCATGAGCAGGATATCACGCTTGCTCTTGAAGTGTCTGTAAATGGCGCCTTCGGTAATGCCAATTTCATTGGCGATTCTTCTGACAGTGATATGCTCGCTGCCATACCGTACTATAAGCCTTCCTGCGGCATCGGCTATTTGGGCGCGCCTAACAGCCGTATTCTGATACACTCTTCCTTTTTCTTTAGTCGTCATGAAACATCATCCATATCCCGATAAAGGTGAGGCCTTACAAGTCTCTGAATCGTACGAGTTGTTTGAATTCCATCATGCCGCTTTCGGCGATGTTTTCGACTTCGATGCCGGATTCCACAACCGTTGCTACGGGATTTAATCCGCCGAGCAGCACCAGGCCGACGCGGCTATTGCCTACAGGAATCTGGCAGATGGTTTCACCGATTTCACCCAGGGAATTCATTCCGTCTATACCGGCATAGCTAAGCTGCGCCAGCAGTTCCGCCACCAGCTCTTTTGAAAGAGAGGGTATCTCGCGGAAGTTAGCCAGTATGCGGCCATTGCCTGAAGATATTGTTTCAAGAACGGAGGTCATTCGTGCTCGTATGTATTGTTCTGAAGGATCGAGCGATGTGCCTCCATAGTTGATAATGGCAACAAAACGCCGTGGCTCGCCATTTCGTATCTCAAGGACGCCGCCGAATTTGGAATTGATAGGAATGCCGCCTTTGAGAAGCACGCCATTGATAACGACGCTGCAGATGGTGGCCAGGCCTATCTTCCCCGCAGGAATGATAATATCTCCCAGTTTCTCTCCCTCTTGAGCCGTTGCTACAAATTCACTGATCCTGATCTTGGACCTGAAGGCCTTTTGCATCACGCTGATTGCTTTTTGATAGATATTTTTATCGAACAGCGAGACATTGATAGGGACAAGCCCTGATTGTTTTTTTGGATTGAATGTCGTTCGAAATGCCAGTGTCTCAAGTTTCTCCAGGATAAAGCTCAATTTTTCGGGCGCCATTGCCAGACGCAGCTCTTCACGTCCCTTTGCAGTGATCATTCTGCCGTCACGTCCCAGCGGTTGCGTATAACCACGCTCATCTGCTATCCGTAAATGGTATCTGATAGCCCGTTCGCTCAGTGAATAGCCGAGCGGTACGAGTTTTCGGGCGATAGTGATGGAACCTAATGATTCCGCTGATTCGCTGAGCACCTGAAGTATGGCTAATATTTTTCGTTCCGTATCAGCGCTGGAATTTTGTACCATGTATTACTGTCCTTTAAACCGGCTGGTTAGCGGCAATCTTCTGTCTCTGCCGAATGCCCTCTCCGTAATCTTGATGCCCGGAGGCGCCTGTCTTCTCTTATATTCGCTGATATCTACCAGCCTGACAGATCGTTTAACGATTTCCTCGGGGAATCCCATATTGATGATTTGCTCCACGCTTTTATCCTGCTCGACATAGGCGGTTAAAATAGGGTCGAGCACAGGGTATGGGGGCAGGCTGTCTGCATCGCGCTGATTGGGGCGCAGCTCAGCGCTTGGCTCTTTGGTTAATACAGAATCTGGTATCAATGATTTTCCTGCAACGGTGTTGCGATATTTTGCTATATCATAGACGAGTGTCTTCGGTACATCTTTGATCACTGCAAAGCCGCCGGCCATATCACCGTAGAGTGTCGTATAGCCCGTCGCATATTCGCTTTTGTTCCCCGTTGTCAGCACCAGCCAGCCGAATTTATTTGACAGCGCCATGAGGAAATTGCCCCTGATGCGTGCCTGGATGTTTTCTTCGGTAGTGTTGAAGTTCGTTCCTGAGAATGGCTCTGCCAGCGAATCGAGATACGATTTATAGACATTTTCGATAGGTATCGTTAACAGTTTTATGCCGAGGTTGTCCGCAAGCAGTTGCGCATCCGTTTTACTGCTTTCGGACGTGAATTGCGACGGCATGGCTACACCGGTGACGTTGTCTTGACCGAGAGCATCAACGGCGATTGTGGCAACTATACTGGAATCGATACCACCGGAGAGGCCGATGACCACCTTTTGAAAACCATTTTTGATAACGTAATCATGGGTGCCGAGTACCAGCGCATGGTATATTTCACCGGGCAGTACTCTGCTTTTGGATTGAGGAATTGATACCGGCGGCTTTAGCGCATCCGGGAATTTCTCGGAGATGAAATGTCTGCTCTGGTACTGCGGTTCGTTGCTTCTGAGCAGCGTTTGTTTTCGCCATCGCGGGTCATGCAGCCGGCTGCGGAATACCGATTCGATATCCAGGTCAGCAATGATCATATCCTCTTCAAACTGCTTGCCGCGGGCAATGGTTGTGCCGTGCTCATCGAATATCAGGCTGTTGCCGTCAAAAACGAGTTCATCCTGCCCTCCGACGAGGTTGTTAAAGGCGATGATTGTCAGGTTGTCGGCTGCGCGTGTTCCTATCATCCGTTCTCTGAAGCTCCCTTTGCCAATATGGTAGGGGGATGCGCTGATATTAATGATAACTTCGGCGCCGGTGTAGGCTTGTGCTGTTGCGGGACCGGCTTCATACCAGATATCTTCGCAGATGGTAATGCCGATGCCGACGCCGCCGAGCATGTAAACGGGGCATTCAGATCCTGCCTGGAAATAGCGATCTTCGTCGAAGACGCCGTAGTTGGGCAGGTACATCTTTCTGTAAACGGCTGCAATCTTGCCGTCATGGATAAGTGCGGCAGCGTTATAAATATCCTCTTTCGAATCTATAAAGCCGGCAATGACAGTAATGCCGGAGGACCCCTCAACAAGCCTGTTCAGATATTTCAGGTTCTCGTTGATGAACCTGGGCTTGAATAAGAGATCCTCCGGTGGATATCCGCAGATGGCAAGCTCGGGAAAAGTTATCAGATCGACTCCCATAGACCTGGCTTCGGCAACCGCCCTGAGCATCTTCTCAAGATTGCCGGAAAAATCGCCAACGGTTGTATTGATCTGGGCAAGACCTATCCTGAGTTTACGCATGTATTAAGTTTATATTATTGGCAGGTACCTTTCAATCTCCCAATTCGTTATCTGTATGCGGTATTGATCCCATTCGATCTTCTTATTCTCAATGAAAGCATTGAAAACATGGTCGCCGAGCGTTTTCTTTACCAGAGAGCTTTTCTCAGTTATCTGTATAGCTTCGGCAAGGCTTCCCGGTAGAGTTTTGATGCCGCGGCGCTTTCTCTCTTTTTCCGACATGTGAAATACATTCTCTTCAACGGGCGGAGGTAACTCGTAGCCTTTCTCAATGCCTTCGAGACCGGCGGCAAGCATGACGCTGAAGCAGAGATACGGATTGCAGCCCGGATCAGGAGATCGCAGTTCCATTCTGGTGGCTTTCTCTCTGCCTGGTTTGTATTCGGGAACGCGAACCAGATCTGATCGATTACGACGTGCCCACGTGAGATAGACAGGCGCCTCATAGCCCGGCACCAATCGTTTATATGAGTTTATCCACTGGTTGTTGATCGCTGTGATCTCAGGGGCGTGCTTGAGTATGCCCGCAATGTACTGTTTGGCTAGTTTGGAAAGATTATATTTATCTGATGGGTCAAAAAAGGCATTGGTATTACCCTTAAATAGTGACTGATGAACGTGCATGCCGCTGCCGTTGACACCGAATACCGGCTTGGGCATGAATGTTGCATAGACTCCGTTTTGCAGTGCTATCTGTTTGACAGTTAAGCGATAGGTCATGACCTGATCTGCCATGGTTAGCGCATCGGTATAGCGCATATCTATCTCGTGCTGACTTGGTGCCACCTCGTGATGGGAGTATTCAACGCCGATCCCCATTTTTTCCAGTGTCAGCACTGTTTGCCTCCGCAGATCCTGTGCCATATCGAGCGGTACCATATCAAAATAGCCGCCGGCATCAAGTGGTTCAGTGCTCCTGGCATCTTTAAAATAAAAATATTCAAGCTCAGGCCCAACGTAAAATGTATAGCCCAGGTCTGCAGCCTTTTTGAGATTCTTTTTCAAAACATACCGCGGGTCGCCGTCGAACGGTGTGCCGTCCGGTCTATAGACATCGCAAAACATGCGCGCGACTGCATTTTCTGTTGGTCTCCAGGGAAGAAGACGGAATGTGCTGGGATCAGGCAAAGCGATCATATCGCTTTCATCGATGCGGCAAAATCCTTCAATAGATGAACCGTCGAATCCCATACCTTCATTAAGTGCAGTCTCCAGCTCCTCTATGGTAATTGCGAAACTCTTCAGTGTGCCCAGAACATCAGTGAACCAGTGATGAATGAATTTCACATTATGCTCTTTTGCTGTTTTGAGAACGTATTCTTTTGCATCAGTACCCTTCATTTTTGTATCTGCCATGGTTAGCATGCCTCCTTTGTTTTTATTTTGTATCACGATTTGCTGATTGCGATTGTATAGACGTCGTGATTTTATGTGTGTTGGCCACCTCCTTGTATTATTATACTATGTATAATCGCAAAATCCCGTTACCGTCAGATTACAGAAATGTTACAATCATGTTAAAAACTACGAATTTGGGGCTTTTGGAGGGCTTTTTGAGGAAAAATCGTCGAATTTATAGCCGATATTTCTGACAGTTTCAATAAAAATGCGAGATCCGACCTCGATTTTGCTCCTTAACCGCCGGATATGCACATCGACAGTTCGCTCACCGCCATAGTAGTTATAACCCCAGACATCGGTGAGGAGAGCTTCACGGCTGAACGCCTTGCCTTTATGGGATGCGAGAAATTTAAGGAGTTCGTATTCGGTAAACGTCAGGTCGAGAAGCATGCCGGCTATTGACACCTCACATTTCTCAGTATCGATACGCAGGTCATTGCAGACGATGATATGGCTGTTTGAGCTTTCCGTACGTCGAATGATTCGCTGTATTCGGAAGACCAGTTCACGCACATCCCATGGCTTCAAGATAAAGTCTTCAATATCGGCATGCGCTCGAAGTATATGAAGCACATCTGGTTGTAATAAGGCAATTACAGGTCTACGTTCTTTTTGCCTCAGTTCAGTCAAGAGCGCTTCTATCTGATTTGATAATGCAAGGCTGTCAACGTCGATCACAGCCAGATCTGCTACGATCATGGATTCTTCGCCCGGTTGAACTACTATACAGGCAAATCCCTGCAGCTCCAGTGCAGATTTTATCCTGCCTGCTTCCGCTGTGTCATTGCTGAGAATCAATATCCGGTATTTTGCTTTTACCATTGAGCTATCCGCTTCTCATAACATCATCAAATCTTTTCAGATTATCGGTGGGGGCCAGTCCGCTCATTGCCTTACAGGTTACCTCCACCCCTGCTTCTACGGCGGCGGCGGACGGATTAAGACTGCTCAATAACACAAAACCGATCTTATTCAAACGTACGGGTATCTCGAAAAGAGCATCGCTAGATTTCTCTGCCAGGATAAATTTGCAGGTGCCCAGTTTCTTTAATTTTTCCATAATGGAATCTGCCGATGATTTAGATTGTACAGGGATTTCATGATAGCTGGCAACTATTTTCCCCTCTCCCCAGGTTATTGATCCTGTGACATCGGTCATCTTGCCTGAGACGAACATTTCGGCAGGGTCCAGCGTTGAACCGTCGTAATGTATCAGGTCGATGAAACGTATCGGCTTGTGATTACGTGTTTCCAAAATGCCGGCGAAAAGAGAATCGATAGGGATACCCGCTTTAAGGAACAGCCCGCCGACAATAATATTGCATAGTGTGGCGAACCCTATTTTATGCTGGGGAACAATGACATCGCCGATCTTCTGTCCTTCATGGGCGACAGCAACCAGGTCTGTGGCGCAGAGGCCATAGCGAAAGACGGGGGCCATGGCTTCCAGAGCCTTTGTAAACATCAATTCAGGAAATAGGGTAACATCGACAGGTACATTTCCCTTACCCGTTTCCAGGTTAAGAGTGGTGAGATAGGATAACTGGCCTATGCGAACGTTGACAAGCCCCACTTTATCAGTAACCAGAGCGTTTTGTAATTCTTCGCGTCCCTGTGGTGCAATAGTTCTGCCGTCCCTGCTACTTGTTGACGTGGTTAACCCCCGTTCATCCATAAGTTTCAGGTGGTAGCGCACCGCTCTCTCGCTGAGGTAAATCCCCTGTTCCGCCAGCTTTCTCGATATTATCCTGCCGCCGAGCGGTTCCGGTGAATCGCTGAGTAATCGCAGTATGGCTGCGATCTTCTTCTCGACATCCCGAACCTCTTGCATGACCATATCGTTTCCCTCCATCCTGCTAGGGGGCGTAGAGCGTGCCGTACGGTCTCAAATACAATGGGAACAGTTTAATGAATTGGGCATCCAGAATTTTGCCGGCGTCGGTTCCGAAATGATCGCTGTATTCGTGGACGTATCGTTCAAGGGTCAGCTTATCTTCTTCGGTTAATTCTGCGGCGCCAACCTCTTTCCCGAGCTGATACTTGTCTACTGTACCTCGCAGGTAAATAATTCCGGCGTGCATCCCGGTACCGATATATTTTGCTTTATGTCCTTCCCCTTTCTTTAAATCCAGACCCAAGACAATAAGGGTTCCTCCTGCCATGTATTCGCCGAGGAAATCCTGTGCGGGACCGCCAATTACCAGTGTCGGTTTTTGTTCGCCGTATTCTTTCATGTGAATACCGCATCGATAGCCGACGCCATCTCTGATAAAGATAGTGCCGCCCCGCGCCGCCAGTCCGAGAACATCGCCGGCATGGCCGTGCACGATGATATTTCCACTGTTCATCGTATTGCCGCAGCCGTCCTGTGCGTTGCCCTTGACTGTGATCTGAGGGCCGTCCATGAAGGAACCGAGGTCGTTTCCCGGCGTTCCGATAATCTCAATATCCACAGGTTTGTTGAGATCCGTCCCGATATATCGCTGTCCGCAGACGTTGATGATCCTGATCTTATCGTCGCCGCCGGCCACGAGCTCACGAAGCCTGGTATTCAGTGTTTTTGTCTCCATTTCGGTTGCATCGATCTTTACCACCGCTCCGCTCCTTTCTTTATTTATAACAGTCGTCGTCATTTTTTAGCTCCCCACCATTTTTACGCCGAGAATTTGAAGTTCAGTATCGCTTAATCCCATGCCCCGCAGCGCCAGCCTGTTGCCGCGCAGGCTTTCAATGGCGTTGATGCCCATGCCGCCGAGGATGTCTTTAATCTCGATGCTCCAGCCGCGAAGCAAATTTGAGAGACGTTGTGCGCCGATTTCAGGATTGATGCGTTTGGTCAGGGCCAGATCGCTGGTGCAGATGCCCCATGCGCATTTTCCGGTGTGGCATTGCTGGCAGCAGGTACAGCCGAGCGCCATGAGCGCTGCCGTTCCTATATAGACGGCATCGGCGCCGAGAGCTATCGCCTTGGCGATGTCTCCCGAATTGCGTATGCCTCCCGAGATAACGAGCGATGCCTGATTGCGTATTCCCTCCTGTCTCAGTCTGGAGTCGACTGATGCCAGTGCCATCTCAATAGGAATGCCGACATTATCGCGAATGACTTTCGGGGCGGCGCCTGTCGACCCTCGAATACCGTCGAGGACTATGATATCTGCGCCTGCTCTTACCATGCCGCTGGCGATAGCCGCGGAGTTATGTACTGCGGCAATTTTAACCGATATCGGTTTGGTGTAATTGGTTGCTTCCTTGAGTGCATAAATCAACTGCGTGAGATCTTCAATCGAGTATATATCGTGCTGGGGTGCGGGAGACAGTGCATCTGTCCCCTGCGGGATCATTCTCGTCTTTGATACATCGAGGCTTACCTTCTCTCCGGGGAGATGTCCGCCGATGCCGGGTTTGGCGCCCTGTCCGATTTTTATCTCAACAACCGCGCCTGCATTCAGGTATTCCGAATGGACACCGAATCTCCCGGAAGCTACCTGCACAATCGTATTTTTGGCGTATTTATAGAGTGATTTGTGAAGGCCTCCCTCTCCGGTATTCCAGAATGTGCCGGATTCGGTTGCCGCCCTAGCCAGCGATTGCTGCACATTGAGGCTGACCGCTCCGTAGGACATGGCGGAAAACATTACCGGCAGGCTGAGCTTGATCTGCGGGGGCATCTCGGTTTTCAATGTGCCAGTCTTCTGATCTATCTCGATCATATCCGGTTTTTTGCCGAGGTATGTAACCAGTTCCATCGGCTCTCTGAGTGGATCTATGGACGGGTTCGTTACCTGGCTGGCATTGAGCACCAGATGATCCCAGTAATTTTTATGTTCCTTATCACTGCCCATGCCGGTCAGCAGTACGCCGCCTGTTTCCGCCTGTTTCAGGATGTCCTCGATCGCTTCAGGGCGCCAGTTATAGTTATCGCGATAGCTCAGTGTGTTTTTTCTGATGTTGATAGCGTTTGTCGGACAGAATACAACGCATCGATGGCAGCCGACGCAGTTTGCTTCATTGGCTTTCACAAGATTATCTGAAGCGTCATAGCTATGCACGCCGAAACTGCATTGATTGACACAGACCTGGCATTGAATACAGCGGCTCTGGTCTCTGTCTACGAGAAATCGTGATGGTAAATATGTCTTCATACGCCGCTCCTTTACCCTGTCATTCTCACCGGAATATTTTTCCTGGCGAGAAACTCTTTGGCGTCACGGACAGAATAGTTACCATAATGAAAGATACTTGCTACCAGCACGGCGTCTGCTTTTCCTTGCATTAAAGCCTCGTATAAATGTTCCAGGTTGCCCGCGCCGCCGCTGGCGATAACCGGAACGGAAACGGCATCGCTGACCGCTGCAGTCAGCTCAAGGTCATAGCCTGCGCGATGTCCATCGGCATCCCAGCTTGTCAGCAAAATCTCACCGGAACCGAGAGATACCGCCTTCTTTGCCCACTCTATTGCATCGATGCCTGTGGGCTTCCTGCCGCCGTGTGTGCATACTTCCCATGCGGCTCTGTCACCGTCTTTTCGGCGCGCATCGATTGCGACTACGATGCATTGAGAGCCGAACCTTTCCGCTCCCTGACTGATCAGTTCAGGGTGAAGTACAGCAGCGGTATTGATCGATGTTTTATCCGCCCCTGCTTTAAGCATCCGTTTTATATCATCGACGGTGCGTAAGCCACCACCGACGGTTAGCGGGATAAAAACCCTCTTCGCCACCCTTTCAACGATATCAACCATGGTATCGCGTGCCTCCGGTGTCGCTCCTATATCGAGGAAGACAAGCTCATCGGCACCTTCGGCATAGTAGAACGCTCCGAGCTCTACCGGATCCCCGGCATCTTTCAACTCGGTGAAACTCGTTCCTTTGACGACGCGCCCCCCGGTGACATCGAGACAGGGTATAATTCGTTTTGTTAACATAATGATGACAATCCTTTTTATCGCTTTGTTGCTGCTACCTGTTTTCTTACAGAGTGAATGGGGCTTTTCAATCTGGCGATCACCGGCTCGCCTCCTGTCGGTATCCATACCTTATCCAGTTCCGGTGAGATCAATCGTATTGCCGATTCCTCGGAGGACAGGTACAGTACACTGTCCTTTGTTGCTGCGATGAGAGGACGCAATCGAATCCGGTCAGTCAATCCGATCATCTCGCCTTCATGGGCGATGATGATGGTAAACGGTCCGTTTAGCAGCAGGCTGCCGTAGACCTGACGCAGCGTGCGGAACAGCTTCTGCTGATCTTCCGGCATCCGGTCTATATCCGCCCAGAACGGCGCGGATAGAATACGTGCCAGCGTCTCTATAGAGAAACCATGTTTCCGTACCAGGAGATCGACCGCGTAGGCCACTACCTCGGTATCCGTCTGCATGGTGCACTGGTATCCGAATTGTTCCAGATATCGTTTGTTGATGCCATATGATGATATCTCTCCATTATGCACTACCGTCCAATCGAGGATACAAAACGGGTGTGCGCCGCCCCACCATCCCGGCGTATTTGTTGGGAACCTGCCGTGGGATGTCCAAAGATACCCCTTATAATCCTCGAGACAGAAGTATTCTCCGATCTCTTCAGGGTAGCCGACCCCTTTAAATACTCCCATATTTTTGCCGCTGGAGAAGACGAATGCATCCGCAAGTCCGGTGTTGATGGTCATAACTTTTTCGACGACATAATCATCATCCAATTGTCCCTGTGTTTTGGATTGCTTATTGACCTCCATGAAGTAACGCCAGACATGGGGTGGATTTTTAATAGCCCGTATCGGTTTTGTGGCTATTTCTTCCTTATGCGCTATCCTGAAATTGCAGGAAAGAAACGACTCTGCTTCCTCTCTGGCGTCATCCGACAGGTACATGATATGAAATGCGTAGAGATCAGCATAATCGGGGTAGAGTCCATAGACGGCGAAGCCGCCGCCAAGCCCATTGCCGCGGACATGCATATTGCCGATGGCTCTTATTACATCTTTCCCTGAAAAGCGGCGTCCTGTTGTATCCATCATGCCGAAGATGGAACAGGCATCAACGACCTTGTCATCATTATAGGGATTGCTTGTGATCGTTAGATTCTTCATCTTTGCGCTCCGTGTTTACTTTGACAACTAATTTATGACGGTCTCGCCGAGCTGTTCTTTACGTATACTGGCGGGAAGATAAGCAAGGCCGAAATCATCGGCAAGCAATGCTGATTTAAATGTGGTGACATCGATGTTTTTCCTCATCAAACCGAATAGTATTCCTGATTTATCGATGTCACCAACCAGGATTAAACCGGCAATACGATTGTCATGGATGATCACCTTTCGGTATGTAGCGTTGTTCACTTTTGTCAGCGTTTCAAATGAATTTTCTTCGGCAGGCGCGGATACCATGCCGGCAGTTGCGATGGATAAATTGAAATAATTAATTGAGTTCATGGCAGTTCCGCCGCGGTATTCAGTTTTTGCTCCTGCCATATTGAAACCGGCAATTCTGCCTCCGATGTATGCATTTGGCCACAGCGGAGTGAGTCTATTTGATCCGATGATAAAATCGTATGCTTCTGCAACGTCACCGCAGGCGTAGATATCAGGCTTGCTTGTCATCATATAGCGATCAACAGTAATGCCACGATTTACTGCGATACCGGCGCTCTTTGCGAGCTCAGTTTGTGGCAGGACACCGATTGCCATGATTACCATCTCACACTGAATTTGCTCCCCCGAATTAAGTATGACCTCTCTCACCGAAGCATTGCCGCTTATTTCCTTCACGGTGTCATTGACGATGATACTGCCCCCGCCGCGTTTCACGGAGTCTGCGGCGATTGCTGAGGCTGCTTCATCGAGGATCGTGTTCAATATCCGATCTTTCATTTCGATAATAGTCACGTGTATCTGCCGTGCACGCAATGCTTGACTGACGCTGACACCGATGAGGCCGCCGCCGCTGACAACAGCTCTCTTGACGCCTCCCCGTGCCAGGAACGCATCAATCTCCCTGGCGTCGTTGAGGGAAAGGAAGGAGAAAACACCTTTTTTATCATGTCCTTTGACAGGAGGAATGATAGGAATGCCGCCGGTAGCCAGCAAAAGCTTTTTCCAGTGTATATTTTCTCCGCTGTCCATCTTCACAGTCTTTTGATGAGTATCGATCGACAACGCCTTTTTACCCAGGAACAATTGAATTGAGTGCTTCTTATAGAAGTCTGCAGGACGGTAGAGCATATCCTCTATGTCCCGCTCATGAGAAAGATATTCCGAGATCAACGGACGCGAGTAAGCCGGGTAGGGTTCCTCTGAGACAATAATCAGCGAACCTGTTGTATCAGTGCTGCGGATAGCTTCAGCGGCTCCGATGCCGCCGGCAGAATTTCCAATAATTAAATAATCGGTGTTCATTGTATTATTGAGCTTTTTGCGGCTTTCTCTTCAGTGCCATATCCAGAAAATTTTGGTAGAGACGCAATCCCCACCTGCCGCTCTTTTCAGGATGGAATTGTGTTGCGAATACATTATCCCTGGCGACAGCGCTGCAAAATGTGATACCGTAATCCGTTGTTCCGGCGATTATTGCCGGATTTTGCGGCGCTGCGTAATATGAATGCACAAAATAGAAATTGGTGTTATCCGGTATATCAGTAAACATTGGATGAGTTATCTTCTGATTTACCTGATTCCATCCCATGTGCGGTATTTTCAAACCCGCGGGGAATCTCTTGACGGTTCCTGGGAAAATGCCTAGACACGTGTGATGTCCCCCTTCTTCAGTCTCATCGAAGAGCACTTGCAGTCCGATACAGATGGCAAACAGCGGTTTATTCTCCTTTACAATTTGTTTAATTGCATCGGAGATGCCCAGGTCATTGAGATGTTTCATAGCATCGCCGGCAGCGCCGACCCCTGGAAGAATCACGGCTGCGGCTTTAACTATCTCAATGGGCTTTTGTGTGATAACCGGCGCGTGTCCGATGCTTCTGAGAGCATTAACGACACTGCCCAGATTGCCTGCTCCATAATCAATTACAGCGATCACGTTAGACCTTCCGGTATATATATTAATAGAGTTTATGCCTTTGTGGCTACTATTCCATCATCGACGACCGCCAGCGCTGAATTCGGACAATTGGCAACACATGCCGGCGTAGCAAGATCGGGACAGAGGTCGCATTTAACAATTGATTTATTAACCATATCACGGGTCAACGCCCCGTTGGGACAGGCAACGATGCAGGTCCAGCATCCCATGCATTTTTCACTATCAACGGATACTATTCCTGTCACGGGATCTTTTTGCATAGCCCCGGTTAAGCAAGAATAGACGCACCACGGCTCATCGCAGTGTTGGCATTGGATTACAAAACTCACCTCCGCTTTCCGTTCCACGCGAATTCTTGGCAATGGTGATGCTTCCTCTTTGAATGTTTTAATGATGTCTTTGGAATTCGAATGGGAGACCTGACAGCAGATACGACAAATCCCACATCCCATGCAGACATCCTCATTTACATGTACTCTTTTCATAGTTTCTGCCCTTCCGCATAATACGGTATACGGCAACCCCTTTCCGTATAGTCAATACTAGCACTACGGTTTTTATCTGTCAAATTTCCGTATCGAGATTGTTGACAGGGCATCGAATAAGCATAGCTAAATACGTCGTGAAAAACCAGGATCGATTATTAGATTTTTTAACTACGACCTTAATTCCTAAAACGATACCGGATATGCTATTGCGAAAACGGAGAAATATATGATCAGAAACCTACGGTTAGGTGTGATGTGGTAGGCCGTACAGGGATCGAACCTGTGACACCCTGATTAAAAGTCAGGTGCTCTACCAACTGAGCTAACGGCCCTAGGGTTGTATTATTATATAGAGATTCATGCTTCGCTTCAAACGGACGAATGTGAAGTGATCGAATCAGCGTGATTTGCCAGTTAGTTAAGGGAGTATTCGATGAGTAAGCTACTTTGATGTGAGCAACGTATAGATATATTGAACAAGTGCCGGATGCAAATCGCAAACAAACACATTCTCACCGGCTGCTTCCACGTTGAAGGTCAGACGAGCTGGTTTTTTGATGGTTTCACCAAATTTGCTCAGTCCAGTCTCATCCCATGGCATCTCCTGTCCAACCAGATCGAGCAATCCACGGACGTCTCGCGGCTGCTCGATGATGACCTCGAACGGCAGCTTTTGTGTCAATGACTTAAGTTGATCGATGCTCAGTTTAATTCGCATTCTTTCCTCGTCCTTAAAATATTCTTGGAGCGGGTGGCGGGATTCGAACCCGTGACGTCATGCTTGGGAAGCATGCACTCTACCGCTGAGTTACACCCGCTGAAAGCAAGATTATTGTAACCATAAAACATAATCTTGTAAAGGATTCTATTTTCGGGTGTTAAAAAAAGTTGAAAAGTGG
>DNCV01000021.1 GCA_003484395.1 Dehalococcoidia bacterium | reverse complement strand
GACAAAATCATAGAACATTAACATTACATACTACACCCGTTGACAAACACTAGATATTGTATTAGAATAGCGCACAACCACAGTAGATTGTAGAGGTGTTATGCGTTGTTCTCAGTGTGGTTTTATCGAATCGAAGGTTATTGATTCACGTAGCATCGATGATGGCATACGAAGACGACGTCAATGCCTGAAATGCGGGGCACGATTTACAACAGTAGAACGTTACCAGCAGAAAAGTATCTTTGTCATCAAAAAGGATGGCAGGCGCGAAGAATTTAACAGGGATAAGCTCCTGTCAGGCGTCAGAAAAGCCTGTGAGAAACGCCCGCTTCCCACCGGTACCATCGATAAACTCATAGATGGCATCGAAAACGAACTGTATACCACAGGCAAGGCAGAGATCGAGTGCAGTCTAATCGGTGATCTGGTCATGGAGAGACTGAGAGATTTAGATCATATAGCATATATTCGTTTCGCCAGTGTTTATAGAGAGTTTACCGATATCTCAACGCTGAAGCAGGCAGTAGATACATTGATCGATACAAATAACAGTACGCCGCCTGATGGGCAACTGGCACTTATCACCAAAGAACAACTGAAAGCTAAAGGAAAATTACGGAGGAGGCGCACATCATGACATCATTCGGGAATACTCGACCAGCCTCAAACAATTCCAGCCGTATAGCCAATGTTGTTTTTGCTGAAGCAGAGCGAATGGGCATTAATGACAGGAAATTTCTTGAGGAGATTACCGCAGCGGTCATTCAGAGAATAGACGGAGTACTGCCGGGCATGGAGCATCTGGTTGCAACGCAAACACATCATGCGAAGCCTTCTGCAGGTCAAATTCACAGTATACTGCAGGAGATTATCGCACAGAAATCGCAGATGATGTCTCAGGAACCTTCGACGCCATCCATGCTGACTGCTGATGCAGCCGCAGTTGAATCGATGACGGTTGATGTTCCACCGAAACAGAATGAACAGGCACACGAAACACAGGAGGAGACTAAACCGGTGGCACCGTCACCCAAAATACCTGCACCGATACATAAACTTGAACTAACAGAAAATGCCGCAATCGTTCTTGCAAAGCGGTATCTCAAGAAAGATACTGAAGGAAAAGCCATTGAAACACCTGAAGAGTTGTTTCATCGCGTTGCACAGCACATCGCTTCAGCAGAGCGTTCCTATGGTTCGGCCAATGATGTCGAGCACTGGGAAAATACCTTCTTCCAATTAATGACATCACTCGAATTTCTCCCCAATTCACCGACGCTCATGAACGCGGGTAGAGATCTGGGCCAGCTATCCGCCTGTTTTGTAATACCGATCGAAGATTCAATGGATTCGATCTTCGATGCTGTCAAATACACAGCGCTCATTCATAAGAGCGGCGGCGGCACCGGCTTCTCCTTCTCCCGAATCCGGCCGGCCAACGATGTGGTCAANNAGAGCGGCGGCGGCACCGGCTTCTCTTTCTCGCGTCTCAGACCGGAAAAAGCCAGAGTCGGCTCTACCGGCGGCGTAGCCAGCGGCCCCGTCTCTTTCATGAGAGTATTCGATGCAGCAACAGACGTCATCAAACAAGGCGGCATGAGAAGGGGCGCCAATATGGCAATCCTTAACGTTGATCATCCTGACATTCTTGAGTTCATCACCGCAAAAGAGGATTCAAAATCGTTGACCAACTTCAATCTTTCAGTGGCGGTAACGACAACGTTCATGAACGCTGTAAATGAAAACCTCGAGTATGATCTCATCAACCCCCACACGAAAGAAACAGAGGGGAAACTGAACGCCCGTGACGTATTTAACAAAATCATCGATATGGCGTGGCGAACCGGCGATCCAGGAATCATATTCATTGACGAGATCAACAAATACAATCCGACACCGAACCTGGGAAGGATAGAAAGCACCAATCCCTGCGGAGAGCAGCCGCTGCTGCCGTTTGAATCCTGCAATCTCGGATCGATTAACCTCGCGAAAATGGTCACATACGCAGATAAACAGCCCCAGATCGATTTTGTAAAACTTGCTGAGAGTGTTAAGATCGCAATCCGTTTCCTCGATAATGTGATAGACGTCAATCAATTCCCTCTGCCACAGATAGAGCAAACGACCAAAGCGGCAAGAAAAATAGGTCTGGGAGTGATGGGCTTCGCCGATATGCTCATTATGCTCGGCATCCCTTACAACTCCGAAAAGGCGCTGCAGACTGCCGAGGATGTGATGCGATTCATCGCTGAAGAAGCGATGAAAGAATCGTTACATCTGGGTAACGAACGGGGGCCATTCCCCGCACTAAAGGGAAGCATATTCGATACAGGAAACGGCTTTAAACCGAGAAATGCATCGCGTACCACGATCGCACCCACAGGAACGCTGAGCATCATTGCAGGATGTTCAAGCGGCATCGAGCCTCTGTTTGCACTAAGCTATTTCAGGCATATCCTCGATGGAGAAAAGCTCGTGGAAGTGCACCCACAATTCGAAAAAGCAGCGAAAGAAGGCGGATTCTATTCGGCAGAGCTTATTAAACAGCTTGCAGAAGGTAAGAGCCTCAAAGAAATGCCGAATGTGCCAGACCAGGTTAAGGAGATTTTCGTTACAGCGCACGATATAGCGCCGGAATGGCATCTGCGAATGCAGGCGGCATTTCAGAAATACACGGACAGCGCCGTCTCCAAGACGGTAAACCTGTCTCATGAAGCGACAAGGGAAGATATAGCAGCTATCTATAAACTGGCTCACCGGCTGACACTTAAAGGCACAACAATCTATCGGGATCGAAGCAGGGAAACACAGGTGTTGAACCTCAGTCATACTGAAGAGAAGCCGGCCGAGATAAAAATCACACCGAGGAAAAGGCCAAAAGTAACCAGAGGTATCACAGAGCGTGTCACTACAGGTTGCGGCAATATCTATGTCACCGTTAATTTCGATGACCAGGGGATATGCGAGGTCTTCTCCAGCCTCGGCAAAACGGGTGGCTGTGCCTCGGCACAGCTCGAGGCAATCAGCAGGCTCATCTCCCTCGCCTTCAGATCCGGCATCAGTGTGGAATCCGTTGCCAAAAAGCTGCGGGCAATACGATGCCCATCGGTTGCATGGGAACAAGGACACGCAGTTTTATCCTGCGCCGATGCTATCGCAAGCGTACTTGAAAAATATGTAAAAGCTACCGGTACAGCAACGCCACAGAATACCGGCGCACCCATAAATACTGGAGGACAATGTCCTGAGTGTGCCAGCCTGCTGGTCTATCAGGAAGGTTGTCATATCTGTCCGAGCTGCGGCTACACAAAGTGCGGATGATGACGGATAATGGAAGGAGAGGTGGAGGGATGGAAAACCAGATCGGCTATTATCAGGCGCTGAAACATCTCATTAAAACTGCGGATTCATCATTACCCCTTAAAAAGGTACTGAACACCATTGCAGGGAGCGCAACAAAAGCGATGAGCGCTGCCGGATGCGTCATCATGCTGCTCAATCAGAAACGAGAGCATTTATCCATCATCGCATCCTATGGGCTCAGCGACCTTTACCTTCGAAAAGGGATATTAAACGTACACCGCAGCTTGCCGGAGATAATGGAAGGAAAAATCGCTGCGGTAACAACCATCTCAAATTACAATCGCACTCAATACCCTGAAGCAGCAGCTATGGAGAAAATAAGCTCCATACTGGGAGCTCCGCTATTTCTGAACGGCGAGGTCATCGGCGAGATCAGAATTTACACAAGCGATGTAAGGACATTCAAACAGACGGAACAGGAATTCATCGCAACGGTAGCCGGCATAGTCGCTTTAGCGCTCCAAAAAACTGAATTGCGCAGGAAACTCGATAGTGCAACAAAAAAGGACCAGACATCAACTTCCAATGGCCAAAATGCCGGGCTTTCTCTAATCCCAGCCAATTTCAGCCATCCCAGTGAAGAGGAATTCGCCAGACTGCTCGATTTCTACCGCATCGAGTGGCTCTACGAGCCGCGCTCATTCCCACTCTCATGGCAGGGAGACAAGGTCACTGAAATGTTCACACCCGATTTTTACCTCCCTGAGCTCGATATCTACATCGAACTGACCACAATAAAGCAGAGCCTCATAACAGAAAAAAATCGCAAGGTAAGACGGCTCAAAGAACTTTTCCCTGACATTAATATCAGATTGCTGAATAAGAGTGACTATACAAAAATACTGGCAAAATACGGATACGGGCCATCAGCAGGGACAAAGACCGAGGGTATCAATCAGGTACTTTTCAGTCAAACGCAGATTCAGCGGCGTGTACGTTCACTGGCAAAAACCATCTCCAATGATTATGCCGGGCAGAGACTGGTTCTTGTCGGCATTCTTAAAGGTGTGGTCTGCTTCATGGCTGATCTGATGCAGCATATCTCGCTGCCGGTCAACGTTGAATTTATGGCCATCTCCTATTACAGCAATGAATCGGAAACAGCCGTAAAAATCACCAAAGACATCGATATCAGCATCTCAGGACAGAATGTTCTTATGGTTGAAGATATCGTGGACACAGGCATGACGTTGAACTACATCCTTAATCATCTCGCAGCTCATAATCCTTCCAGCCTCCGCGTCTGCGCTTTGCTCGATAAAAAAGCGCGCCGCCTTGTCAATGTACCGCTGGATTATACAGGCTTTGAAGTGCCCGATGAGTTCGTCGTCGGATACGGTCTCGATTATAGAGGAGAATATAGAAACCTGCCGTTTATTGGAATACTGCGCACGGAATCAGAGCAAATAAAAACCGCATAAAAGGGGTGTCCCAAGTAACCTTAACCTCCGGTTCCCTTTTCCCTCATCGCGCTTTTCAGCCATCGCTTACGTGGCGCTCGCCTTCCTGCTTCCCCGGACGGTCTCAATTGCTTGGGACATTTTAAATCTAGCACATGAATTATCATCTGTCAATAGGTTATTGACATAATGTCAAGACTCGTTAGAAATGTCC
>DNCV01000091.1 GCA_003484395.1 Dehalococcoidia bacterium | reverse complement strand
TCACCGGCGATACCAAGGTGGTCAATAAAGGCAGCGCCGATAAGCTGTTCATCACCACTGCCGGCGTCGGCGTCATTCCTGAGGGCATCGCTATCTCAGGATCGAATGCCCGTCCCGGCGACAGGGTAATCCTGAGCGGCACCATCGGCGATCACGGCATCGCGGTGCTCAGCCGGAGGGAGGGACTCAAGTTCTCCGTACCTGTGGAAAGCGACTGCGCCCCCCTGAACAACCTCGTTGCCGATATAGTCAAGGCAGCATCGAATATTCGCTGCCTGCGCGATCCCACACGCGGCGGTCTGGCAACTACATTGAATGAGATCGCTGCACAATCGAATGTCGGCATCCGCATAGAGGAGACGAGCATCCCTGTGCACGACGGTATACGGGCTGCCTGTGAACTGCTGGGATTAGATCCTTTGTACATTGCAAATGAGGGAAAACTGATTGCAATTGTGCCGCCGGATACCGCAGACTGCGTACTGGACGCAATAAAACAGCATAAATACGGGCATCGGGCAGCCATCATCGGCACAGTAACCGATCAACACGCCGGAAAAGTAACCATAAAAACAGCGCTTGGAGCATCACGGATACTGGATATGCTTGCAGGTGAGATGCTGCCGCGAATATGCTAAAGGGATGAGGAGCAATAAGATATGCCGTGCGGGCAGGAGTCGAGGGAACGAACTCAGATGGCTTTTTACGAGGGAATCAACATTTTGCAGGAAAGTACAGTATAATGAATAACCTACATAAATACTTTGATAATAAACATTGATGGAGGTAAGTACATGGGTTGAGGGATTAATCTAAGTTCCGTTCGGGAACTCGAAGCAAAAAATGCCGTTCAGAGGGAAATGCTAATGCAATCGTTATATGACCATTTAACACAAAGTGGCATTAAAGCTGAACTGCAACAGGAACCTGCATACAATTCTCTTAGCATGTCCGTTCTTGAATCAGTCATTGAATTCCATGAACAAGCTCTGAATAAACTCCGCTTGGTGAGCACAGATTATGGCGGATGCGGCACTTCCGAAAACATCCTGCGTTTCCAGTATGAAATGTATATCGATAAAGGGTTTTCCTGGGATCAGGCGAAAGACTTGAACGCTATCACTCAGGTCATTAAAGAAGGCAAGATAATGAACCTGTTCGGTGGTAAACCCGCAGGAATTAAATGGGCAGGAAAAAAACTGGCTGAAACATTAAATCATGATCAATCGATTATTGACGACCTGATGAAATGCATCAAAGCATGGAATTATATTGAATTTCAGATAAAAGCTGTGCCGCCATCCGATGTATACATCATCGGCCCTCAGTTTACCAACCCCGAGATGATTGCCAAATTGTATAAACACGAAACGAAAGAGGATATTCACTGTTGCATCTTCGGATACACAATCGTGGAAAAGATTGCGAAACATATAAGAACTATCAATTTTTAATTCCTTGATCATTCACTCCTGTTACCATATTCGGTTGACCTGTAACGGAGCGTATGGCGTTCGCTATTATCTCGAGATACATACGGATCAGGATTTGGGCATGAGAATTAGATTCAAATATTGCTTATACTACAAAGGAGAAATCTGTGGGTATTGAAGGAAAAATAAAGGAAAGACTCGATGAAATTCTCGTACCTCATGTAATGAGGAATTTGAACCAAATGAACCTGCTGAAGGACATCGCTATCAATGATGGTGCAGTAACTGTCACACTGTCCTCTGCAGCGTTAAATGAGGATGTTCAGCTTTGGACGAGTACAAAAATCAAAGAGCAGCTACGCGATCTGCCGGGCATTAAAGAGATAGTAGTGGACTATATCGATGCAAAACCATCCGAAATTAATCGAATCAATAATGTGATCGCCGTCATGAGCGGCAAAGGAGGAGTAGGCAAATCATTGGTGACGGCTTTAACGGCTATCGGACTCAGGCGAAAAGGTTACGAGGTCGGGATTCTCGATGCCGATATAACCGGACCAAGCATACCTAAAATGTTCGGCATCACCGACCACCCCGGCGGTACTGAAACCGGTATATTGCCGGTAACGTCCAAAACCGGTATAGAGATAATGTCCATTAACCTGCTGCTGCCAAATGAAGATGAGGCCGTCATATGGCGCGGCCCACTAATAGCAAAAACCATCACGCAATTCTGGGGGGACGTATTATGGGGCAATCTCGACTATCTCATCGTAGATCTTCCACCGGGCACAGCCGATGCACCGCTTACCGTTATGCAGTCATTACCTGTCTCAGGCGTTATTATCGTATTTACACCTCAAGACTTGACTGCAATGATTGTCAGAAAGGCAGTGAATATGACCAAACATATGAATAAACCGGTGCTGGGCATTGTGGAAAATATGAGCTATCTCTATGTTCCGGAGATCAATAAAAAAATTGAACTTTTCGGTAAAAGCAAAGGTGAGGAGATGTCCCGCATCACCGGAGCGCCGCTGCTGGGACAACTGCCGATAGATCCGGAGATGGCCAAGCTTTGTGATAATGGAACCATTGAACGCTATAGCAGCGAACTATATAATGACTTTATGAACAACCTCCAAAAAACCATCATAGAAACAACAAAACCAGGGAAGCATTCCTAATCATAATGCAGGGACACTCTCTGAATTGTAATACATGATTGAAATCGCAAATAAACCGATTTTGTTGCTAACAAGCAGCGGAGAGGTGTATCATCAAGCATATTGCATCCTCAAAAACGAGCGATGACACCAGCTTTATATTTATTGGCGCTTACGAAAAGGAGGGGAGGAAATGTACCGTACTATACTGGTTCCGCTGGATGGCTCAGAAGTCGCTGAATGCGTGCTGCCATATGTTCAGGCTCTGATGCCTGCCGATCAAAAGGTCACTATCGTTCTACTATATATCGTTGAAGCTCTTGATATCCCATTCACCAATCCATCATTCAAAACTCAGATTGAATCTGAAGCACAATCAGCCTCAAAAAAGTATCTTGACGGCGTGCGCAACAAACTCGATCACAATGGCACAATACGATGCGAGGTGATAATAGGCAAGCCTGCAGAGAGCATTATCGATTATTCAAATAAGCAAAAAATCGATCTTATCATCATGGCAACGCATGGTCGTTCAGGGATTGATAAGTGGATACGTGGAAGCGTTGCAGAGAAAGTCATCCATACTTCACAAATACCTGTCTGGCTGGTACCGGCGGCCTGTACACCAGAAGTCGATATGTTTAATAAAGGGACTAAAATAACGCTGCTTGTTCCACTCGATGGATTGGATACTGCCGGATCAGCCATAGAACAGGCAGAAACGCTGACACGACAGCTTGGCAGCAATAATGTCGAAATAATCGTCATCAGAGTCTGCGAGCTTTTCTCGGACTCTCCTAAATATCCACCTCATATGAGCATGAGCTGGGAAGAGTATGCCAATTACGAGACCAAACGCTGCCTCGATATTTGCACAGAATATGTTACGAATATAGAAAAGAAACTCAAAGAGCAAGGATTTACCGTTCGCTCCGAGGTATTGACGGGAAATGTTGCGGATAAAATCGTTGATTATGCCAATGCAAATTCCATCAGCGTGATCGTTATGTCAACACATGGACGTTCGGGCATCGGCCGCTGGGCATTCGGCAGCGTCACTGAAAAAGTACTGGCTGCTGCAAAACGGCCGATTCTGTTGATACGATACAGATAGCGCTTCACCATTATGCATAAGACACTCCTCGGTCTGAATAAAAGCGAGCTGGAAACCCTGACAAAAACGATCGGAGAGTCCGGCTATCGCGGCAGGCAAATCGGCCAGTGGCTCTACCAGCATAGTGTTCACACGATCGAAGATATGACTTCCTTACCTGCACAGATGCGCACCAGACTTGCAACTGAATATGAAGTCGGACGATCGCAGATAGCTGCGCTGCAGCGCAGCAAAGACAATACCATCAAGCTGCTTCTGAAGCTACATGACAGCGAAACGATCGAGACGGTTGGAATCCCTTATGCCGATCGATTCTCCTGCTGCGTTTCGACACAGGTCGGCTGCCCGGTTGGCTGCGCCTTCTGTGCAACAGGCCAAAGCGGATTTAAGCGCAATCTGACAGCAGGGGAAATCATCGATCAAGTGTTGAGCGTACAGGAGACGGCACAAAAGCTCGATCTTCCGACGAAAAATAACGCCCACCGCATCAGCCATGTCGTTTTCATGGGCATGGGCGAGCCATTATTGAATTACGAAGCAACGATACAAGCGCTGCATCTCCTGAATGAAGAGCTGGGTATTGCCATGAGACACCTGACAATCAGCACGGTGGGATTCGTCCCGGGTATCCGTAGTCTGGCACAGGAGAATCTACAGATAACGCTCGCCATTTCACTGCACGCTCCGACTGATGAACTGAGAAGAAAACTCATTCCATCATTTCAGCAATGGACGGTGGAAGAGATCATACGAGCATGCCGTGACTATGTGAAGCTGACAGGACGGAGGATCACTTTTGAGTACTGCCTTCTGCGAGGCATCAATGACAACGCTGCTGCCGCACAGCAACTGGCATCGCTGCTCAAAGGATTGAACTGCCACGTAAATCTCATCCCGTACAACGCAGTCGAAACAATTCCTTTTCGCGCTCCGTTCCGTGAGTCAATCCAAAGCTTCAGGGAAACGCTGGAATCAGCCGGAATCATTGTTACGCAACGCCAGCAGCGGGGCGCATCGATCGCCGCGGCCTGCGGCCAGCTTAGAGAAAGAAGCGACGCATAATCGCAATCATTTTATGTTCTATTCGGCTGGTTATATAATAAGCTGGTATGATGCAAACCATTCAACATGACAGTACAGGATATAAATTCGTATCGCACAGTTTCGATTCCATCGCATCGGATTGGATGAAACTGGAATCTTTTGCAGAAAACAGCCATATATTTTCAACCTGCGAACTGTCGCAGGTCTGGTGGCGGCATTTCGGCAACAGCAGCACCTTGTATCTCGGCTCGATTCGGAACGATAATCGGGTAATCGGCATTGCACCTTTACGGGTGCAGAATGGCATCGTTGAGTTCATCGGCAGCGCCAATATATGCGATTATCTCGATTTCATCGTCGAACCGGATCAACTGCGAACGTTTTTCGATATTCTGTTTACGCAACTGAGGAACGATGGGAAGACACAGTTGGAACTGGCTCCGTTAAGACCGGACTCCGCTGTTATGAGATATTTTACCGATGCAGCTCCCCGTCATGATCTTGCCGTTACAACCGCACAGGAATATGTAACGTTTGAGTTGCAGTTGCCCGATAGCTGGGATGGCTATCTGCAAACGCTTTCCTCAAAACAGCGCCATGAGTTGCGCAGGAAAATGAGACGGGTATCCGAACTTGGAGACTATCACTATTCGACACTGCGCACCGCAGATGAGAAGGCTATCAACACATTTCTGCACTTATTCCGCATCAGTCGTGATGAGAAAGAGACGTTCCTGACACCTGAGATAGAAACATATTTTCGTCATTTGATACACACCGCAGCCGAGCGTGGATGGCTTGAACTGAATTTTATGAGCATCGGAAATACGACTGTTGCCGCAACGCTCTGTTTCTGCTATAAAAATACTACATATCTCTATAACAGCGGTTACGCCCCGAATTTCAAGGATTTCAGTGTCGGCTTGGTATCCAAGGCATTGGGCATTAAGGCCAGCATTGAAAAAAAACGAAAAGTCTACGATTTCCTTAAAGGCAGCGAGACATACAAACAACATCTCGGAGGAAAAGAGATTCCGTTGTATCGCATTTCGATAAATCTGAAGCCATAATGGAATAAAGACACGTATCGTAAAAATATGATGAATAAACCATTGACCATTGCCATGCTCAGCATTCACAGTTGTCCGCTGGGGCAACTGGGTGGACGCGATACCGGCGGAATGAATGTGTACATTCGGGAGCTCGCAGGCGAATTAGGCCGTCGAGGACACAGTGTAGATATCTACACAAAAAGACATTCCGTGCACCATGAGCAGATAATGAACATTGGAGAACGCGTCCGTCTGATCCATCTCGATACCGAAGCTGAGGAAGATACACCGAAAGTAGCTATTTACGCCAGCCTGCAAAATATGCTGTGCGGCATAGAAAACTTCAGAAAAAGCGATATGCGGCAATACGATATCATCCACAGTCATTATTGGCTCTCCGGTATCATGGGCGCTCAGCTTCACATGTGGTGGCATATACCTCACATGGTTATGTTTCACACATTGGGTATCCCAAAAAACAGCAGTGATGCTAATAACAATGAGCCCGAGCTCAGGATTGAGAAGGAGAAAGAGGTCATCAGACACAGCGATCGGATCATTGCCGCCACCGAAGTGGAAAAAGCTTCGCTGATTTCCTCGTATGGTGCATCTCCATCGCGAGTTGCCGTTATCCCCTGCGGCGTTAATATGAACCTGTTCAAACCGGTGGATAGAGAGAAAGCGCGTCAACATTTGAATCTGACTCATAAAAACATCGTCCTTTTCGTCGGCAGGCTCGAACATCTGAAAGGATTAAGGCAGTTGATCAAGGCGATGAGCCTTGTTAACGAATCAGCAGATACCGCTCTGATCGTCGTCGGCGGGGATGAACATAGCAAAGGAGAATTGCTGCAACTGCAAAGGCTTGCTCAGAACCTTAATGTCGCTGAGAGAATATACTTTATCGGATCGGTGGAGCAGGACAAATTGCCGACATATTATAGCGCCGCCGATGTCTGCATTGTTCCTTCCTATTATGAGAGCTTCGGCATGGTAGCGCTCGAATCGCTGACGTGCGGAACGCCAGTCGTTGCCGCTGATGTCGGCGGCATGAGGCAAATAATCAGAGATGAGGTTATGGGATACATCGTACCCACCAATGAGCCGGCGCTGCTGGCAGACCGCATCTCCCTCGTTCTGACACAGAAGAAGCGTGCACACGATATAGTTACCAGACAATCTGCCGTAACCGAATTCTCCTGGTCTCATATCGCTCAAAGGATACTTGAAGAGTACGAGGCAATAACGCATACGGCAGCCGGACCATAAATTTTTTCTTCACAGGAGCAATAACGGAGGCAATTATGAGCTCATATTATCTGATGGCGATAGCAGCACACCCCGATGATACTGAATTTGCTATCGGCGGCACCGTCGCCCGGCTGGCCGGCGAAGGAAAAGACATCATCTATGTTATTGCCACGGACGGCAGTAAGGGAAGCAACGATCCTAAGATGACGCCATCGCGTCTTGTAGAGATCAGAAAAAAAGAGCAGAGGGCGGCCGCAAAAGTCCTCGGCGTGAAAGAGGTTGTTTTCCTGAGACATGAAGATCAGGGGCTTGAAGATACGCCCAAATTTCGCAAAGAGATCGTGCGCATCGTCCGCCAGTACCAGCCGGAGATTGTGGCCACATCAGATCCGTATGCGCGATATGTGGTGCAACACAGGGATCACCGAATAATAGGCAGAGTCGTTCTCGATGCAATCTTCCCGGGCGCTCGCGACCGCCTGGCATATCCAGATCTGCTTTCCGAAGGCTTCATGCCGCACAAAGTAAAACAGGCGCTTCTCTGGGGAGCAAGCGAACCGAATTACTATAGCGATATTACCGGTACGTTCGACCAGAAGATGAAGGCTCTTCGCTGCCATATCAGTCAGGTAGGGCACATGATTGACCTCGAATCAATGATGAGACAGCGTAATAAGAAATTTGCGAAAGATCAACTTTTTGAGATGGCGGAAACTTTCCATCGGATAGACATGCCGAAGTAGAGAACAATACGAATACCGGATAGACAGACCTCTGCCGGAGCAATTACAATAACAGAGCAAATTTGTCCTTCCCTCCCGGGAAGTTTCATCGGTATCTAGCGATAAGTCAGGTAACCGCAATGATGGGAAACAGAAAAAAAGAGACAAAACCACAACAACCGCAGTGGTATCAACTGACTGCTGAAGAGGTGTTCCGCACATTGGGGACAGGCCAGGAAGGCCTCTCAGCGAACGATGTTGAGGAACGCCTGTTAAACTACGGTTACAATGAACTGGATATCAAAAAACCCGGCATTCTGAGGCGTTTTCTCCGCCAGTTCAATAATCCGCTTGTCTATGTTTTGCTCATTGCGGCTGCAATTACCGGCATATTAACCCTTCGCGGCGAGCACATGCTGCCGGACACAATTGTTATTGTGGCTGTCGTAATACTTAATGTGCTTCTGGGTTTTATTCAGGAGGGGAAAACCGAATCCGCTCTGGAGGCGCTGAGAGGGATGATCGTCCGTGAATGCACGGTAATCCGCGAAGGAGATCGCAAAGTCATTCCGGCACGCGAACTGGTTCCCGGTGATATCGTTTTAGTCAGCAGCGGCGACAGGGTACCTGCCGATCTTCGCCTTTTCATGGCAAAGAATGTTGATGTTGATGAATCGGCGCTCACCGGAGAATCTGTTCCGGTCAGGAAAAATATAGAAGCTATTGCGAAAGACAATCTGTCCCCAGGCGACCAGCAATGCATTGTTTTCAGCGGTACTTTCCTCACACATGGTTCCGCCCGAGGGATAGTGACAGAGACCGCGGGAAATACCGAGTTCGGCAAGATTGCCAGACTCGTAGGAAAGACGAAGAAGACGGCCACGCCGCTGCAAAGGAAGATCGCTGACTTCACCAAAACGCTGATGATCTGCATCTTTGTGCTCGGCGGTATCAATTTCCTGCTCGGATACATATTTGGATTCACTTTTTCGTACAGCTTCATCGCCACCATCGCTCTTATAGTAGCGGCGATGCCTGAAATGCTGCCGATGCTGGTAACGTCAATACTGGCTTTGTCTGCCTCGGTTATGGCCAGGAGGAATGCGCTCATCAGGCTGCTGCCTGCCGCGGAAACCCTCGGCAGCACCACGGTTATCTGTTCTGATAAGACAGGGACGCTGACGAAGAACGAGATGACGGTCATCTCAATTTATGCCGGCGGCAGGACCTATTCAATAAGCGGTATCGGCTATCAGCCTGCCGGCGAATTCAGCATAGACGGCAAGAAGATAGAGTCGGTGTTCGACCATGCCGCCCTGGTTGAGACGCTTAAAGCTGGCGTTCTCTGTAATAATGCTGCATTGCGACAAAACAACGGCAGGTATGAGGTTATCGGCGATCCGACCGAAGGAGCTCTGATAGCTGCTGCCGCCAAGGCAGGTATTACCGGCGACGCTTCCAAATTGGACGAAATACCGTTTGAATCGGAGAGGATGTATATGGCGATCCTCATCGATGGTGAATCGAATAACATCCTTTACGTCAAGGGGTCTCCCGAGGTTATCCTGAAGATGTGCCGGGATGAATCAACCGATTCAGGCGTCGAATCGCTGCATGCCGAATCCATTTTGGCCGAAGCGGACAGAATGGGCGAAGAAGGTTTACGATTGCTCGGCATGGCATTTGCAACCCTGCCGAAAGAGCATAAAACAATCGAAATTGCCCATATCGAAAATCTGACATTTGCCGGACTGCAAGGCATGATCGACCCGCCCCGTGAAGAGGTGATAGAAGCAGTTCGTTTGTGTAAGAAAGCAGGTATAAGGCCGGTGATGATCACCGGAGATCATATTAAAACGGCCAGGGCTATTGCCCTGCAACTGGGCATTATCGGCAGCGAAGCGGATAAAGCCCTCTCCGGAGAACAACTGGCTACTCTGAGCGATGATGAGCTGTATAAACAGGTGAATCACGTATCGGTTTACGCCAGGGTGGCTCCGGAACATAAGTTAAGGATAGCACAACAACTGCAACGATCAGGCGAAATTGTCGCCATGACCGGCGATGGCGTCAACGATGCTCCGGCCCTGAGGGCTGCCAATATCGGCATAGCGATGGGAATCACCGGTACCGAGATCAGTAAGGAGGCTGCCGATATCGTTCTTACCGATGATAACTTCGCCAGCATCGTGGCGGCGGTGGAGGAGGGCAGGCACGCCTGGAACAACATCGAAAAAGCAATTCTTTATACATTACCTACCAACGGCGGCCAGGCATTGCTGATAATGGCGGCGATATTGCTGGCGCCGTTTATCGCCCTGTTTGCCACCCGTCTTCCTCTCGAACCCATTCAGATACTGTGGATCAATCTGTTCGATTCGGTGTTTCTTACCATGCCGCTGATGATGGAACCGAAGGAAAAGGATTTATTATCGCTTCGTCCCCGCGATCCCAAAGCCAGATTGGCAAATACCTTTTTCTTCGAGCGGGTGGGGCTTGTATCAATAGTCATGGCTGCAATTGGATTTATTACGTACTGGGAGCTGGGGCATTTAGCGCTGGCTGCCGATGACAGGATTGTTATCGGGCAGGCCCAGACGGCTGCATTCATGAGCGTCGTTGCCGTCCATCTCGGGTATGTTTTGACGGCCAGATCGACTCTCAAATCAGCCTTCAGCATTAACCTGTTATCAAATAAATGGCTATTGGGTGGTATTGTCATCACCGTAGTGACAGATTTACTGATAGTGTATGTTCCTTCTTTAAACGGTATTTTCAAGACAATGCCTTTTCCTGCGCACTGGTGGCTGTTCGTGCTTGCCGGTTTGCTTGCCGGTTTCCTCGTCCCTGAATTGGAAAAATTCGTCAGAAGGAGATTGCAAAGAGCGGGAAAATAACCGAGTAATTTATACTAAAGTACTATAGACACGAAATTGAAGATAGCAATATAATCATACCTTAGTGAAAATTACATTTGTTTACATACTATCATCCTGTTAGATCATTTGAGCAGGCCGTCTTAATGCTGAGGAGAGGACTATGTATCGTTTTTTATTGGTTATTTTAAGCTTAATGCTGCTTCTCACAGGCTGTGTGCCGGCACCAGTGCCTCAATTGACGGTGAAAATGTCTTCTCCGGAGACCGGCAGTGTGGTTCCTTCGTTATCGCCGGTTTTGATCTGGGAAAGCGCAGGTGCAACTACCTTTCGATTATTGATAGCGACCGACAGTAATTTCCAGCAGATAGTTAAGGATTCCAGTAATTTAAGTGAAGCTCACTATTCCGTTCCGCCTGATCTGTTAACCGGTGATACGACGTATTACTGGAAGGTGCTAGCCAGCAAAGGGAATATCAGCTCTGAATGGTCGGTACCGTGGTCTTTTCGTACCCCTGCAGGAAGGGCTCCATCGCAAAGAGGCGCTATTAAAGTCAGTGCTACGATCGATGGTATCCCATGGTCGGGATCGGTGAATTATACGATAACCGGCTCAATGTCAGATACGGATAATTCTGTCCCCTGGAGCTTCAGCGATGTTCCTGTGGGGACGTATACAGTGACGTATAATTACGGAGGTCCGTCGGCCGCGACACTGGCAAGTATAACCCCGTCGCCGTCACAGGAATTGTCAGGCGCAGACACGCTTTATTTTACGCTCAATTTTCGCAGGCAATCAGTCTCGAGTGCCATCGTTAACGCCACGTTGAACGGCGTTCCCTGGGCAGGCGCTGTGAGCTATTCGCTTACCGGCCCGTACAATGTCACGGATACATCGTTGCCCCGTTCATACACAGCCATACCTGCCGGAACCTATACGCTTACGTATAGATCAGGCGGACCGGCCAATGCGGTTTTGAGCAGCATCACTCCCGCATTTACGCAGACATTGTCTGCCAACGGCACTGTAGTATTCACATTGAACTTCTCCACGCAGCAGACGATGGGCAATATCGTTGTTAATGCCTATCTCAACGGAGCGCCATGGTCGGGTGGTATCAGCTATTCGATCAACGGGCCGTTTCAGACGTCCGGCGGTACGACACCCCGAACCTATGCTTCCGTTCCTGCAGGAACGTATACCTTCAATTATGCAGGCGGCGGGCCGTCGGGTGCGGTGCTGGCAAATATCACACCGGGCGTAACCCAGGCACTGACAGCGAACCGGACCATTGTATTTAACCTGAACTTTGTTACACAGCAGAGCACCGGCACAATTATCGTCAATGCCATGCTCGACGGGCAGCCGTGGAAGACCGCGGTGGGTTCCGGATCGATACAATATTCGCTATCCGGGCCAACACCTACTACAAGCAATGCCATCCCGGGCCAATTCGGCGGCGTTTCGACCGGCGCCTATACACTGACGTATCATGGCGGCGGGCCGATCGGCGCTACGCTTACTTCCATATCTCCATCGCCGTTACAAAATCTTACGGCGGGCGGGACAATTGTTTATACGCTTAATTTCACCGGGCAGCCGAAAGGTACGGTTATCGTTAATGCGACGTTCAACGGTTCGCCGTGGTCCGGACAGGTGAGCTACACGGTAACAGGCCCCTATGTCGATTCAGGGTATACAGTTCCTCATAGTTTTTCCGGCGCACCGACCGGTAACTATACAGTGCATTACACAGCCGGCGGTCCTCCGAGTGCGACACTGGACGCTATTTCTCCGCCCACACAGATACTACCGGCGGGTGGGAATGCTGTTTTTACTTTCATTTTCACTTTCAAGGGAATACCGGGACCCATGCCGGGACCTGTTCCTCATCCATCGCCGACACCGGTTCCGGGGCCATTGCCGGGACCGCTGGTAAAGTGATAGCGCTGTAAGAAGATAAATAACATCCTGATACTTATAATGATATGATGATATTGAAGGAGGAAGATTAACCTGATGAGGATAGGATTAACAGCTATATTTATAGGGTTGCTTATTGTAACTGCGTGTGCACCATCGGCACTGCCGGCAGCATCATCGTTCGAGGGGAAATTACGTATTTTGACTGAGGAGTATCCTCCATATAATTTCGTCGATAAGGATATGAATATTATAGGGCAAAGCACTGAGATGGTGCGGATGCTGGCTCAGAAAGAGGGCGTAGATACTTCAATAGAAATTGTGCCGCTTGCCGACGGCTTGAATTTGGCGCAGCAGAGTCCGAACGTCGCAATATATTCAATAAACAGAACTTCTCAAAGGGAAAACCTGTTCAAATGGGTGGGACCTATCGGACATTATGAACAGGCTTTTTATGCGAAAAAAGGTTCGACGATCAAACTGGGCAAGCTTGAGGACGCGAAAAACGCAGGTTTGATCGGCGTTTATAAAGGCGATGCCGGTAATCAGTTTCTGCAGAGTCAAGGTTTCACTAATCTCAATGAAAGCCAGACCGATGTCCAGGCATTGCGCAAGCTTATAAATAATGAAGTTCAGTTATGGCTTGGCAATAAGGATGGATTGGAGATCACTGCTCGAGAGGCAAAGGTGAATCCGGAAGATATTGTTAGTATATCCAATGTTGCAATACAGGCGGATCTCTATATAGCATTTAACAAAAATACACCTGATGGAATTATCGCAGCCTGGCAAAAGGCGCTCGATTCCCTGATGCAGGAGAAGGATTCAGACGGGAAAACGGTTTACGATAAGATTCACGCCAAGTATTCCGATCCTTACTATGTGCAGAGTCTGCTGAAGTGATCCGATTTCTTAGTGCGGCGTCTAACTGCAGCCTGCCGCTGCTGAGTTCAGTTCTTGCTGCTTCATTTATCGGGCTGGACATTCCGATAAGCTTTTTGCCGACCATTTTCAGGGCACAGGAGATCATCAATTTGCTGTTTCTCTATTTACTCTATAATGATATAAAAATAGGGGATACGATCGCATCCCCTATTAGTACTATTTTGTGTTGACTTTCGTACCTGTACCGGCTGCCCGATTTCATCTGTGAAAAGTTGACCTGACGGCTTCGCAGTGTAACCGTTAAAAGCTGTACAATATTACGGTAATTGCATAGCTGTTATTCAGGAGGTTATTCATGGCGGATAGACGAATAGAAAAACTTGCCGATGTGCTGGTCAATTATTCCGTTGCAGTGCGAAACGGAGACAAGGTGATTATCAACGGCAGTACATTATGTGAGCCTCTCCTCAGGGAAGTATATTTGAAGGTGATACAGGCCGGCGGTTATCCTTTTATGTCGGTATCGATCCCCGGCACGGAGGAATTGTTGTACCGTTACGGCAATGATGATCAATTGCGCCATATCCCGCCTCCGGGCAGATTGATAATGGAGACATACGACGTTCGCATTTCCATACTCGGCGATTCCAATACCCGCATGTTGAGCACAATCGATCCGGCACGGATAGTGCTGCATAACCAGGCGCATACCGAGATGACAAAGATATTCATGAAGCGTTCCGCCAGCGGGGAATTGCGCTGGACGCTGACGCTTTTCCCTACAAACGCCTATGCCCAGGACGCTGAAATGAGCTTGCGAGAATATGAGGATTTCGTTTACGGCGCCTGCCTGCCGGATATGAACGATCCCGTCGGCTACTGGAAGAAATTCTCCGGCCGGCAGCAGAGGATAATCGAATGGCTTAAAGGGAAAAAACAGGTGCATCTCGTCGGGCCTGATACGGAGTTGAGGCTCTCCATTGATGGACGAATTTTTGTAAACTGCGACGGTCGTTTTAATATGCCGGATGGAGAGATATTCACCGGCCCGGTGGAGGACAGTGTCGAAGGCCATGTCCGCTTCTCCTACCCCACTATTTATGAAGGACGGGAAGTGGTCGGCACGCAGTTGTGGTTTGAGAAGGGCAAGGTAGTCAGGGCGACTGCAGAGAAGAACGAGGATTTCCTGCTCCATACGCTGGATACGGATGAGGGAGCGCGGCGTGTCGGCGAGTTCGCCATCGGCACAAACGAAGGCATTACCCTGTTCACCCGCGAGATATTATTCGATGAGAAGATAAACAGCAGTTTTCATATGGCGCTGGGTGCAGGCTATCCGGAAACGGGCAGCCTGAATGAGTCTGCAGTTCACTGGGATATGGTTTGTGATTTGAGACAGAACTCCGAGATCGTTGTCGATGGACAGGCGCTGTACAGAAACGGCAAACTGGCAATTGATCTATAATACTGCGCTGTGGTTTTGGCTCTGCCTGTGAAAAGCTGGTATCATTGCCTCTGCGTTATTGAATTCACATGACTTCTATTATTCGGACAAGCAAACTGACCAAAGAATACCATGAGCTGCTGGCGGTGGACCATGTCGACGTTGAGGTCAAAGAGGGCGCTGCTAGCCGGCAGTTTTCACCCCATGCTGTTTCTCGATATTCTTATCATACTTGCCATTGCCGCGCTGTTCTTTTTCCTGTCCATGAAATTTATGAAGCGGAGGTTGACAGCCTGATCGATGACGCATAGGGTAAATAGATACGGGGAGCGCAGGCTAAAAAGCGTTGGAACGGAGAAACGTTCAACAGCGATTCCGCACAGCAGGGCGCATAAGCAGGCCAAGGCGCCTTTGAGTAAAACGACTGCCGTTGTAAAAACGCCACAGATTGACCGGGGGCCGCTGCTTAAAACGCTGACATCGAACCGCATCGGTTCACGAAGGGATGTTGCCGCGGCCATTAAATACGGCAGAGTTACGGTTAATGGAAAGCCTGTTGAAAATTTTTCGCTGCCGGTAAATTTGAAGAAAGATATCGTTGTCATCAACGGCAAACGAATTCAACCAAATCTGTTTCGAAGAATCGTCCTGATATTCAATAAGCCGCCCGGCGTGGTAACGACGACCAATGATGAGATGGGACGGACGACCGTTATGGAATTATTACCCCCTAAGTATCGGAATCTGGGGCTGTATCCGGTAGGACGGCTGGATAGAGAGAGCGCCGGATTATTATTGATCACAAACGACGGCGACCTTACCTACCGGCTGACGCATCCCAAATTCGAACATGAGAAGGAATACCTCGTGGCCGTTAACGGCAGGCTTGCTCAGGGAGAACTCGAAGCAGTCAGAACGGGCGTGCCGTTGGAAGAAGGCGTTACCGGCCCAGCGATGCTGACCGAGGTCAGGGGGCAGTTGCCTTTCAACTATCGCATGATTATCCATGAAGGCAAAAAACGCCAGATACGTCGCACTTTTGAAGCTATCGGCTATCGGGTTACGGCGTTGAAAAGGATCAGGGTAGGGCCGCTCGAACTGGGCACGCTGCCTGAAGGTAGTGTACGGGAGTTGACGGACGAAGAGATAGCCCGGTTGAGCATAAAGGCGTCGACCCACCTATCGCCTCATCGCGAGAGGCGGCTTGAATCCAATCGACAGCACAAATTCGTGCCCCAGCCGCCTCCCGGCGGGCAGCGTAGATCGCACAGGTGAAGCCGTGAAATGCAGGGGGATGCAGATTGGTACGCTATGTATCGGTGTAATCCTGTTATCATGCGGCGCACCGTCGCCCGCTGTTTACCCATCGTCCCCATCCGATAATCTTACTGCGGTTATCTCGGCGACAGATAATCGCACTACAGCGCCTCATGTATCCGACAATAGCGCCGTTCGGCTTTCTCCGCCAAGCATCGCTGCTTCCGGTCAAATCGGTTTCCAGATCGGAGACACGGCTCCCGACTTTACTCTCAAGACACCTGACGGCAGGGATATAAAGTTGAGCGATTACATAGGTAAAAACGTCCTTCTCCATTTCTGGGATATCGGTTGTCCAAAGTGCGTGGAGGAGATGCCGCATATTCAGAAGGTCTGGGAAGCTCACCGGGCGGCCGATGATTTGGTTGTGCTCGCCGTCAATCTAGGCGGCAGCGCCGAAGGCGTCGAGACGTTCATGAAAAGCTACGGTTATACTTTTCCCGCCCTTCTCGATTCCGATCGGGTTGTCAATCGACTCTATGATGAGCCCTGTTGTCCCGGAACGTATCTGATTGACGCCAAAGGAATAATAAAAAGCGTAAAAACGGGCGCTTTCAAGGATACAGCGGAAATAGAAGAAGCGCTTAAGTCACTGTGAGATGGCAATAATATTCTCGGATACGAGGTAACGATGCCTGTCAGCGGCGATAAGGGGCATTTTTAAGCTTCTTCTTTGCCGAACTTCTGTCGGCGTAAAACCGTTTGCATTCAGGCCACGGCAGATTTATCTGAGCGCCTTTGAAGGCATAAAGCACACAGGGGTCAACGTGGCAGCCGAGCTTTTTCTCCAGTTTCTCGTATAAAACCTCGGGGTCTACTGCTAAGAATTCATCGATGCTGTCAATGCCGATGAGATTCAGCTTCTCCTCAAGCTTGGGGCCGATATTCCGAAGGGATTGAAGGGATTCCTTATTAGTTATTGCCCTGCTTTTCATACTTCCTCTATCTCTAAAATTCTGTCCACTCTGAATGTCCTGTCCTCTTTACGTGTATGGCAGAAGGCGCGGATCCCGATGTATTTAACTCCATTATACTCCATCTCACCGACGTGTCGAGGTTCGATGACACGTTTCGATTTCTCATCGTTAGGCTTGAGATAGACAATACGCAATGCGGCCCCGTTTTCAATTGCCCGTTGAATGATCCCGACCTTATCATCGACTGAACATGTCTTGTCCGCTTTACTGTACTGGTATTTCGTCAGAAATTTCACCACCCTGTAATCCATCCAGATATGCTTTTTCAGTACCGGCTGTTTCAGCACAATGCCGTCGAGGCGTGTGCACCGGCTCAGTGCAACATACATCTGTCCGTGGGCGAACGTTCCCCTGCCGATATCGATGATGACTTTCTCGAATGTTTTTCCCTGTCCTTTGTGTATGGTTACTGCCCAAGCCAGCATCAACGGATACTGTGTAAACCTGCCGACGATCTCCGATTCCAGCGCTGCATCTTTGATAAAGAATTTAAATATCTCCCATGTATAGGGGGATATCGTCACCGTATCACCGTTAGCGAGTTCAGCGATTATAACGGTATCGTTCGTCTCAATGGTCTCTATACCGGTCACTTTTCCGATAGTGCCGTTGACCCAGCGTCCGGCGGCATCGTTGTTCAACATCATAATCTGCGCACCCACCTTAAGCTGCAATTCAATTGCTGTAGGCAGCGATTCTTTGCCAAAATCTCCCTCGAGAGTTCCGGTGAACAGATGTATATCTCCGTGGAGCGTTTCGAGTTGCTTTGCATTGATAAGGTCGGCTGTTTTATTCGTCGTCGTCAGGTAAATATAAAAATCATTTTGGGGAGGCTTGTAGTCATCTATATATCGCCTGTTCAGCGTCTTCAACTCCGCTTCAGTGATCGAGTTGTTACGTATGGCGTTGAGCAGATCAATGAACCTGTCGTCATGCTGCCGGTATATTTTCTCAAGTTCGATGAATTCTACTTTCAGATGTTCGAATGCCTGAGCGCTGAAAAAATAGGGAGTCTCGTAGTTAACACTGAAGATCGCTTTTTCATCGCTCTTGACCACCGGCGGGAGCTGGTAGAGATCGCCGACGAAGATCATCTGAATACCACCGAACGGGGTGTTTTTTCTCTGCCCGTTCAATCGCAAAAATTTATCGACGCAATCGAGGAGATCGGCGCGCACCATCGAAATTTCATCGATAACGATACTATCGAGTTTCTCATAAATAGTTGCCGAATGATCATCATCCTTCTTGATTCGTTTGACTTTCTGCAGCGTGATGTCCGGTTTGAATTTAAAAAATGAGTGAATGGTTTGCCCTTTCACATTGAGTGCGGCTACACCGGTCGGGGCCAGAACCGCTACTTTTTTCATGGTGATAGTGCGGAAGTATTCGAGCAGTGTTGATTTGCCTGTTCCTGCGCGCCCGGTGATGAAAACATTGTTGCCGGTGCGCTCCATCATATCGAGCGCACGCTGGAATTGCTCGTTAATCTCAATGCCTGTTTGCTTGGACTTCGATTTCGGCATAGTTATCTGGCGGTAAAGGATACCCTAGAAAGGCTGAGGCTTTTTCTTGAGGGTATCGATCAGCTTGTCAAGCGGTATCGCCGGAAGCGACAGCGTATTTAAATTTGCATGGGCACTCAAATGGATGGATATCTTGGCTGCAACCTCATCGCTCGGAGCTTCAATAATGTTAACGAAATCATACTGACCAAGCAGCGCATACTGCGCGACTATCTTAACACCCATAAACTCCAGCTCGTTGTTTAATTCCTTTAATTTCTCAGGAAAATCCTCTATTGTTTTCCTTCCCTCGTCAGTCAATGTTGTAAGCATAAGATAAACGGCCATTCCATCCTCCTGTTTAAGATAACACGCCAATGTTTTTCCTTAAAACTCAGGGCGCATAACTATCGAATTATTTTCTGTATGGTAACCCTGAGCTAATTAACGTGTCAATAGCCCGATGAAATCAGTGCTATAATCAATAACAGTACCGATAACATGACAGGAGGCAGGTAATGGCAAATAAAATTGGAGATGCGTTTAAAAGCTATTGGAAATTCATCGTTTTTGCGCTGACACCTCTGGTAATCATCGCCATCGTTTTCGCCATTCCTCTTAAAACCGTGCCGGTTCAGGTAACCGAGAAATACTGGGTAACGGAAACCCAGCAGCAGCCGTATACAGTAACGGAAACGTACGTAGACCAGGAGCCCTACACCACGACCGAGACAAGGACAGAGACGATCTATAACGATACGACATACATCGCCAACTGGACGCGCACGTTCACTATCGATAAACCGCAATCGACCATCACTATCACCATGCAGAACTATGGAGGATACTCCTATTCCTACCCGACTATCTGGTACACACCTGCTCCCGATCCTGATGGCCACGTCTTTCGCTTTTTCCCCTATGATTACTGGTGGGGAAACAACGGAATGGCCAAGATAATCATCGATGTGAGCTACCCTGAACAGGTAACGAAAACCAGGAGCATTACCAAAACACGTGATGTTGTAAAATACCGTGACGTTCAGATTCAGGCACAAAAAGAGCGATCGGTTACCAACTACGTTAAAAAATCGCTGTGGTCATATCTGTTCGATTAAATTAATCAGGGCTATAGGTCACATGCGTTACCGGAGATTCCCAAACTTCCACCTGGGCGAGGTTAACGCCATCGGGCAGCTTCGCTGTTAGCCTGTCATAGATCGTCTTCGCAATGTTCTCCGATGACGGATTGATTTGATCGAACGGCGGCACATCGTTGATACAAACGTGATCGTATGAAGAGAGCACTTCTTTCAGATGCCTTTTAAGGTCGGTAAAATCATAAGCCAATCCGATATCGGTAAGCTTGCCTGTCTTCAGCGTTACAACGACCTTGAATCGATGCCCATGAAGGCTCTCACATTTTCCCCGGTATTCTCTGAGGAAGTGCGCCGCATCGAAATGATGTTCAACCGATATCTGATACATGGCTTCTCCTTTTACAAAGTAACCTTTTCTGTATATTTAACAACTCCCGCAGGATCGATCGCTCCGAGCAATGTTGTCACAGATTTTCCCAAAACGGGATGTATGACATCGGGCGCAATCTCCGCAAGCGGAACCAGCACAAAAGCCCTCTCATGCAATCGTGGATGAGGTATGACCAGATCGCTGGAGTTCAGCGTTATATCATCAAAGAGCAGGATATCGATATCAATGATCCGGGGCGCATTACGGAAGCTTGCCTTCCGTCCCATGGTTGTCTCGATCGCCTTTGTCATGATGAGAAGCTGCTCCGGACCCAGCTCCGTCGATATACGGCATACCACATTGATAAATTTTGGCTGATCAATGTAACCAACAGGATCAGTCTCGTAGAGAGACGAGACCTGCTGCATAATTATATACTCTGACAGCATCTCCAGCGCCTTTTTTATATTCGTAACCCTGTCTCCCAGGTTCGACCCCAGACCGAGACAAGCAATTGTCATCGGGATAGCCCCCGCAATCCCCTGATGATAGCGTCGCTCATTTTGCATACGCGTATCATGGCTTTTACATCGTGAACGCGGACGATATCCGCGCCACCAGCGATGCCGATAGCCACAGTTGCCGCAGTACCCTCCAGCCGCTGATCGGCAGGCAAATCCAGAACCAGGCCGATCATCGATTTCCGCGATGTGCCCAGCAGTATCGGCTGTTTAAGAGACTTAAGCTCGCCGAGGCGGCGAACGATCTCGCAATTCTGTTCGAGGGTCTTGCCGAAACCAATTCCCGGATCGATGATGATATTCTCCCTCGGCATCCCGTTTTCTATGGCTTGGCTTATTGCTCTCTTGAGGTCAGCGAGCACCGCCGGGATGATATATCTTTGCTGCTGATCACGCTGATTACTCATTATAACGATGGGAACCTTCCGTTCCGCAGCCAGTCCTGCCAATCTGGTATCTTTCAGCGTCCAGATATCGTTCAGCATATGAGCCCCAGCATCCAACGCCCGCTTGGCTACCTCAAACTTGTAGGTATCAACGCTGATGGGCACTCTTATCTCACCAGATAACCGTTCCACCACAGGGATCACCCGCTGTAGCTCCTTACCAACTGATATCGACTCCGAACCGGGACGCGTGGACTCACCGCCGATATCTATTATGTCAACCCCTTGTTCCGCAAAGCCCCGTGCCTGGGCCAATGCAGCATCGACGGTGGAGAGTCCATCGCCTGAGAACGAATCCGGAGAGACATTGATGATGCCCATGACATAGGTACGTTTCCCCCAATCGAAGAACGTATTGCCGCAGCGGGTAATGCCAAGGGCTAGCCATTCTCTTGCTCGTCTCCATTCCAGTAACTCAGCTTTGCTTAACCTGCCAGACATCGTGCCGCTATTGTACCATGCAAGCTAAACAGCAAGATAGCCATGATCCGTGAGTCCGAATTCGGAAGACACACATCAAATGCTCGTTTGGTTCATCTATTTCCATGTCATGCAAGGCACGCCTTTTTGTCATCGCAAGTCAGCCGCATCCTGAGCGGAGTCAAAATGACCTACCCATGTTCTTCGGATAGCCTCGGTGGGACAACCCTCCAGTCATGCTGGAGAAATTCGCCTCAGGCGAGCGACAGAAGAATCCCGATAATGGGAAGAAGCATGACGAGATGCTTAATAAGTTGATTGACCTGCAGCTATATGATAGACTTTTCAGGCTTTACACGATGGTTTATCCTCAACAAACAACAGGCTTTCCTACGGGCCGTTAGCTCAGTTGGTAGNNCACCTGACTTTTAATCAGGGTGTCCAGGGTTCGATCCCCTGACGGCCTACCATGTGTTCTTCCGCTTCAGTCTTTCTTGATCAGTTTCTGCAATCCAGACGGCAAGGTTCATCCATAATCACGTTGAATTTTATGAATGCCGTCTGAGACCATTCGTACAGAACTATGAATTGACTACCGACGGCATAAATCAATTTCTGCATGACCTTGAATGCGATAATGGTAAGCATGGATATTACCGAGCGCTACGGGCATTCTGTCACTGGCTATACAGGAATGGATACATCAAGTCCAACCCTACCGAGAATGTTGATGCTCCTAAGCAATCAAGAAGATCACTGCCGTGTCTGAATGAAGATGAGGTTGAATGTTTAATTGAGCAAGCAGGTAGTGTACGGGATAAGGCAATCATAAGTCTAGGCGATTATCTACCAGCAGTCCCCCAGTTGCTTGGTGGACAATAAATTGTGGCTCTGCTTAGCTTTATTTCTTAGCAACAATAGTACACACAACCTCCCCCCACTCTCCTATATGACTAATCTTGATTAAACTGGTGTCGGCTACCAGTGTTGCATCATTCAAATTTGAAGCCTTTTTCAGCGAAAAGCTTCAGGCAAGCATCAACGACGTCGGGGTCGTAGAGCTTACTCTTGTTCCTAGCTATTTCCTCCAATGCCTTGTCTATGCCTAAAGCTGGTCGGTAAGGGCGATGGGAAGACATTGCCTCCACTACATCAGCCACAGCCAGTATTTTCGCTTCAAGCACGATATCATCACCCTTGAGTCCATGGGGATACCCTGAGCCATCCAATCTCTCGTGATGGTTCAATACCATCGCGGCAACCAAAGGTGGAAATTCTATCTTCTTCACTATATCATATCCGATTTGAGGATGATTCTTAATCATCATGAATTCGATTTCACTGAGTTTACCGGGTTTAGATAATATCTCGGATGGTACATACATTTTACCAATATCATGAAGCATTCCACCCATCCTAATATCAGCTATTGTTTCAGCGGATAGACCCATCTCGGCAGCTATGGCACAAGCAAGTGCGGTAACCCTTATTTGATGGCCGGCAGTATACGGGTCCCGTATTTCAGCGATGGATGCCATGGCTTCTACAGCTGACTCTAAAGTTTTTTGTAACTTTTCACAAGAATGCTTTAGGTCTTCGCTCGCCTGTTTGCGCTCGGTGATAGGCACAACTACTTCCAGTGCTGCCGTGATATTCCCGTTTTTATCCTTGAGTGGGGTGGCAATAATTTGTGACCAGATAACATTGCCTTTAGCATCCTTTCCCGATTGTTCATGCACAGCTTGGTCTATGCCCATATCAAAAATACTTCTTACCCCACACTCGGGACAAACAGCAAGCTGTTGGTTATAGGTCAAATAGCAGGGCTTGCCCTCCACGTCTCCGAAAATATCATGTAGAACTCTGTTGGCCCAGAGTGTCCGGTAATCTTTAGAAATTAGGGCGAGTCCAACGCCCACACTACTTGTGACACTCTCAAGCTTATCTCGCTCCTGGCTTAGCGCATCTTCGGTCTGCTTGCGTTCGGTGATGTCACGGATAATTACAAGCTCAGCAGGCTTTCCAAGGTATTCGATTAAGCCAGCATTTAACTCAGTGTATATCTTGCTGCCATCCTTATGCTTCAAAGTTACTTCGTATACCGAAGGAACCTGCTCGCCAGCCATAAGCCGGTCATAGCGGTCTCTTACCATAGGAATATCATCGGGGTGGATATAACTAATAAATAAGGTATCAATGAGTTCCTCGACAGAGCCACCATACATTCCTGCCAGCCGCGGGTTAGCATATTTAACCAGCCCGTCCTGGATGATGCAGATAGCATCACTGGCCCGTTCCACAACGCTGCGGTATTTAGACTCGCTCTGCTCCCCTTTCTGCCGCAATAGTAGATCTAGCTTCATGTGCTCGGTGGCATCACGTATGTTGCATTGAATGATTCTTGATCCATCAACCTGGTATGCATTGGATACAAACTCTACGTCGATCAGCCGTTTATCTTTCGTTTCGAGGGGCAAACAGTTGCAACGAATGTAGTTTTTTTGTTGCAGTTCCGTATAGGCTATTTTGCTGGCATCTATGTCCCTAAATGCTCCAATTTCCCAGAGGCGCTTACCTACAAGTTCCGTCCGCGTATATCCCATCAGGTCTGTGACAAACGGGTTGGCATCAATGATGTGACCGGTATCTCCATTAAGAATCAAAATCCCATCTTGGGCTGCTTCAAAGAGACGCCGATACTTCACTTCGGAGTCCTTTAACTGTTGTTCCGTTGGCTTGCGCCTGATACCTGCTTTCGCGATGGCCTGTGTCTCTTTCTTCCTAACGTGTCTCATTTCGCGTCTCTCACCTCAATTAAGAATGCCTGGTCTGGTTTGATTTACTCGTTTGTTGCTCTCATTTGGTGATTTCTACGATTTGGTGAGCCTCTGCCTTAAATGCAGCTATTTCACCTTCAGTAAATAGCCTCCATCCCCTCCTGTCTCTACATCCAGATTCTTTGAATGTGCCTTCCTTTAACCAGCGAAAGAAAGTAGTCCTGCTTAGTCCAACCATTCGGCAGACCTCAGCAGTTCTATAATATGTTTGACCATTTATTTCTATAGGCATAATCGTTCATCTCCAATCTTACTTGGATATAGTCTGGCATACTTTACACTTTACGTATATTCCCTATTAGTACCATTCTGACTAGTACTTTTGTACTGTTGTACAGTGCTTTACCAGTTATGATGATAAAACGAAAACGTGTGGGTGGGTACTTAAGGTTTCGCTTATTTCAGTAATTCACGTAACCTAGGAACCAGGCTGGGGCTTAAAATTCGATTTGGAAGCCAAAATAATTTTGGATAAGATGTGAGCGCTTATACTATTTTACTAACCCTGCTCTCCACTTTAACCCAGCATATCAGATAAACATGCCTTGACCTTCTCCCACAAAACTCGCATTCTGTCCGGCTCAGTTT
>DNCV01000049.1 GCA_003484395.1 Dehalococcoidia bacterium | reverse complement strand
TGCTGCGGCGGAGGCAATGCTGCTGTTATCAGTAAAAATATCGGATATAGTGATACCGATATAGCGTCCGTTCCCGATGGAGCCAATCTGGGACTGGGATGCGGCAACCCCATTGCGTTTGCGTCATTAGAAGATGGCGAGACGGTGCTTGATCTCGGTTCAGGTGCAGGCTTCGATTGTTTTCTCGCAGCCGGAAGAGTGGGAAAGAAAGGAAAAGTGATCGGTGTCGATATGACACCGGAGATGCTGGAACGGGCGCGGGAGAATGCTGCGAAGGGTAACTATACCAATGTCGAGTTCAGATTGGGCGAGATCGAGCATTTACCTATCGCTGATAGTTCAGTCGATGTGATCATCTCGAACTGTGTAATTAACCTGGCGCCGGAGAAAAATCAGGTATTTAAGGAGGCATTCAGGGTTTTGAAGAATGGCGGCAGGTTGATGGTATCCGATATTGTCCTGCTCGATAAACTTCCGTCGGCCATACTGGAATCAGTTTTCGCATATGTCGGCTGCATTGCAGGGGCTTCGCTGAAAGACGCCTATATTAGCGCGATAAAAGCTGCCGACTTTCGCGATGTGGTGATTCAGTCCGAATCGGGAATTCCGATTGAATGGATGGATAACGATCCGCTGGTACAGTCTTTCATTCGGGATTCAGGCATCTCTATCAATGCTGTCGGGAAACTGGTTAACTCCATTCGCAGTGTTGCTGTCAAAGCTGTGAAATAGAAACAAAAAAAGGAGGCCGATCATCCCGGCCTCCTTTTTTTTGTTTACCAAAAGTGAATGTTATCTGCTCACTCTGGCTTTGTTGTAGCAGGTGCTGCAATAAACAGGCCTGTCGCTGCGCGGTTGGAACGGTACCTGTGTTTCCTGACCGCAGGTAGCACAAACTGCCGGGAACATTTCGCGTCTGCTGTTATAGCCACTGTTGCTACTGCCGCCGCGTTCCGTCTTTCGTGCCTGGCGGCAGTCCTGACAACGCTTGGGTGAGTTTGTGTAGCCCCTCGATGCGAATGCTTCCTGTTCAGCCGCGGAGAAAACAAATGTAGTCCCGCAATCTGAACATTGGATTGATTTATCCTGATAGCTCATCGGATATCCTCCTCTTTATTATTTAGTTGGTTTGGGCAGGGACTATCCAATGCGCTGATTAAATCTTGCGATGTAAATCGGGTACTAGATTACCTGAACTAAAACCACTATCGATAAGTATACAGTAATCAGCTAAAAAAAGAAATAAATCCGCTGTCATAAATTCCAGTGATGAGATTATGCTTGTACACGAACGATTTATTGCTGCGGATCGTTTTGCGGAAGAACGGAGGCGCGGTAAATTTTCATGGTGAGAAAGAAGTGTTCTTTTGAAGTGATTGTGCCGCTATAGGTAAAGCCGCACTTTTCAAAGCAACGATGTGCCCGATAGTTCCAATCCAGTGTCTTCAGGTGGATCGTTTCAATGGGGCTGTGCGAAAAAACGTAGTTCAGTGATGTCAGGATAGCATCGGTACCGTAGCTCTGATCCCAGTATGTCTTCTCTCCGATCATAATACCCATTTCGGCCTCTCGTTTCATATCGTCGAAATTAAAATAGCTGCAGTTGCCGATGTGCTCCCCATTGAGCGTATCGATGGCGAAATGGCATCCCTGGGTAATATAGTACAGTTCCTCCTGGTGCCACCGCAGGTATTCCTGGAAAGAGCTTGTAAGCGGTTGGCTGGCATCAAGCCTGCACAGTTCTATATCGGTGCGCCATCGGAAGTCGGTAGCGGCATCTTCCAATCGCTTGCTCCGAAGCCGTACTTTTTTGCCGAAGATCGGTTCCTGAGGTGTCAGGGCATCCAGGATAGTGGATCGTCGCAAAATTTTATCTCCTTTAAAGCAGCTTGCGCTGCCGTACGAATGCGTTTTCGCGGGCTTTCCACCAGTGTGTTTAATGTTTCCTTTGCTTCGTCGCCGCCTATTTCACCAAGCGCGCAGATGGCGGCTTCCTGTACAGCAGGCTCGGGGTCATCTGCCATATCGATAAGGAATGGCACTGCTTCGTCGGACCCGATTTTTCCACAGGCAGTGACGGCTGCAATTCGTATCTCTGTATTTTCATTGTTCAGTTCAGACAGCAGGATATCCAGCCATCGCTGATTGCAGGCGTTTCCCATGGCACGAATCGCATCGATTTTGCGTGTGGGGTTGCCGCTGTAGTACGCTTCCTCAATAAATTCAGCTACCTTGGGCATGCTGAGAAATGCAATTGCTACCAGCGCCTTACTCTTTACATCATCGGTCTCCGACTCACTCAGTAATGTGCTTTCCAGTGCTGTATAGATACTGTCGGTATAGCTCATTGGGATATCATCAATTTCGCCCAGCGCTGCGAATGGTCCGAGCGCTTTGGCTGCTGCTGCACGCACGACCGCGGATGAATCCGAATGAAGAGCGTGAATTAAAGGGGTAACGAATTGCTCATCTTCTTCCATACCCAGACCAAGAATGGCCTGTGCTCTAACGAATTGATCGGGATCGTCCAGACAGATGAGAAATATTTTGCTGAAGTCGGGTACAAAATCGGTTTCACTGAGCTGAGTGATCTGCGAGATGATCTGGAGTCGCCTTGCTGCTGTGGCTTTATGAAACGATTGTTGAAATTGAACGGCATCGTCATTATTCAGCCTGGATAACAGGGATAATTGTTTCTCCGTCAGATATTCGTCGGGATTACATATCCTGTCTATTACCGACTTCAGTGATGATGACGTGTCTGTCATCTATTTTTTCTCCTTGTTTTCATCCTCATCTTCGTCCTCATCATCCTCAAGGTCATCGATGTCTTCCATATCCTCTTCCTCCATATCTTCATCTTCCTCCTCAGCTTGAGGCCAAACAGGCCGGGTATAGCGACTGATGAATTCTCCCATCGCCTCTGATGCCAGCTTCTTCATCTCCTCTTCTGTGTCGGCAGACAGTTTAACAAGATCGGCTAAATCAACCTCGATAGTAAGCATTTTGGTTAATACTTCGAGAATTGCCAGCGCGGCTTTAGGATTGGCGATACGGGTAGCATATGCCGGTACTTCTCCGAGCAGGCAAAAGCCATCAACATTTCTCTCTTTAGCAACGCCCAGAAACAGGCCATTAAGGCCGGCAATCTGTACTGCGCCACGGAGTATGACGTTGTATTGTTTCACATAATCCACGAGGTCTTTTCTGGTTGCTGCTGCCCAGACGTGAGGCTTTTCCGTATGGTGGATTTTGGCGATTGCAGCGGCGCAGGTGAAAACGCGTTTAACCTTGAGCTTTATGCTTATATCCAGAAGACGCTGAGCAAGGTCATATCCCTTGGCCGCCGGTTGTTCATCACCGATAAATAACAGGATATCTCTTTCCGCTTTAGGATTATGCCAGTAAAACAATTTGTTTTCCGGGAATTGGGGCGCCTCGACTACGTTTTCTTTTACCATAACACCGGTGGGATCGAAGAAATTATAAGGTTCCAGCTTACCGACTTCCTCTGCCTTGAGTTTGTCTTTCAGGTATCCGGCAACGAGCAATGATACATTGCTGATGCCTGGCCATGAGGCGATCATGTCACAGGCTCTGGGCATGAAATCTTTTTTCAAGGTAAAAATATCTTTCATAGTGTTATTATCTCACTTTCGTCGCTACTGAAACCTTGGGACAGTACAGGCTCGGCGTATACAGCATGCCGCCGATCCATCGTGCATCGCTGCCGATAGCCTCAATATCTTTCAGAATAGTATAAATATTTCCGGCGACCATTGTGTCCTTTACTCTCCCTGTGATCTCCCCATTATCGATCTTAAATCCAAGGAGCACATTGCCGCTGAAATCGCCGTTAAGCACGTTACCCTGTTCGGCGCCCATAAGCTGCTCGACGATAAGGCCTTCCTTTGTGTTCTTCACCATATCTGTAAATGCGACGGTTCCTTTATCGATGATAAGCGAGGATGCAGACGGCGATGGCAGGCCGCCTCCCCGATGTCCGCTGCCGGTACTTTGCGTTTTTGCCAGCGCGGCAGTTTGAAGATCGTAGAAAAATTGAGCTACGACGCCGTTTTCGATGAGCGGTATCTTCCGTGTAGCAACGCCTTCGTCGTCACAGGGTGAGCTTCCTGTTCCGTATGGAATGGTGGCATCGTCCCGAAGGGTCAGATTGTTATGGAATAGCTGCTTTCCGCATTTATCCCTGATGGGGGATATGCCGTCGAGCGCCATCTTCCCGTTGAACGCGACCATAAGGGGAGATATGAATGCGCTGGCGATTCCCTGCGGCGTGAAGATGACAGGTATACGGGCTGTGGCAATAGGCGCCTTTCGCTTAGCCTGGTCAAGCTGCCGAATAACATCCGCTGCAACATGTTTACCATCGCGAATGGGGCGGCATGAGCTGTCGCTGTCTCCAACAAACAGCATCTCATCGTCTTGAATAAGTACTCCTTCAATTCCAAGCGAAAATACGCTTTTGGTATAAGAAGCATTTCCGCCGCTGGTATTGGCAATGGAGACTGTTGCTATCGCTTCGCTCACTATCGCTTCGCACTGGATATCAGGCGCATGATGTTTTACTGCATCGATGAGTTGCTGTCCTATCTCGATCATCTCGTTGAGAGGTAGCTTTTCAACATCAGTATCAAATACTGCGACCTGAGGGAAATCAGTCTGATTTGGGAACGCAAATTTTGCTTCTGCACCGAAGGGGCAGGTATCCAGAGCCATGGCGATCAAGGTATCATCATCGATGGTGCCGCTCGCCTGTGCAAATCCGGTCCTACCATTTTTGATCAATCGCAGAGCGGTACTGGTCGTCTCTTTTGTCTGGATTTGCTTTAGCCGGTTTGCTTCAAATTGCACCGGCGTCCTTTTCGAGGTGATGCGAAATACTTCAGCGTGGTCCGCGACACGTTTTGCTTTTCTCAGTATATCGTGCACTTAACTACCCCCGATCAGGCAGTGGCGTATTCGTATATGCGGACTGCCGTTCGATACCGGCAGCGGCGATTGTCCGCTCTTGCCGCAGCCGCCGCCCTGGTTCATCAAAAGGTCGTTGCCGATAGCATCGATGTTCTCTAAAGTGGTGAACACATTGCCGGTGAGGGTTACCGGACGCAGCAGCTCAGCGATCTTGCCGTTGCGGATCATATATGCTTCAGCAGCGGAAAAAGTAAACATTTCCAGGCTGGTTGTGCCGCCGTACCAGTCTTTTGCATAGATGCCCTCTTTGATATCAGCGATCATCTCCTCAAATGTCGTCGCTCCAGGTTCGATGAAAGTGTTCGTCATACGGACGATGGGCGGGAAATGGTAGCTGATTGCCCGTGCGTTGCCGGTTGGCTGCTCTCCCATTTTGGCTGCTGTCTCCCGCGAGTGGAGTCTGCCGCAGAGAATGCCTTCCCTGATGAGATAGGTTTTATGAGCGGGAACGCCCTCATCGTCATATTTGAAACTGCCGCGGAGCCCGGGTACCGCTGCCCCATCGACGATATTCAGGTGTTTTCCCGCGAATTTCCGTCCCAGCACCATCATATCGCGGAGACGCTGATTCTCATAAACGAAATCCGATTCTGACAAATGTCCGAAGGCCTCATGGACGAAAACGCCGGCTAATATCGGGTCGAGGACAACGGTATATTCGCCACCTTTTGCCTGCGGCGCTGACAGCAGGCGTACCGCCCGCTGTGCCATCTCGCGTACTTCATCGTGCAGTGATTCTACTGCCGAGAAATCTCCCGGGCTGCCGAGACTCAAACCGATCTGCTGCACGGTACCGTCTCTGGCGGCGATAGCTGTCAATCTACAATTTAAATCGATCTTATTCTGCTCGATATAGCTGCCCTCCGAATTGGCAAAGGTTATCCTTCGCCGGCTATCGACATAGCCGATATTGGATGTTTGCATTTCCGGCGTGCTGAGAATAATATCATTGTAGCTATCAAGCAATTCTTTCTTTGCGGATAGAGAGACATTCCCGGGGTCTTTTTTCGAGGAAGCTGTGACAGTGTCAACGATCGGTTGCAACGGGGTGAACTGGCTTTTCTCCTTACCGACGAATCGTGCTTGCTGAACGGCGAGCGCTACTTTTTCACTGAGAGCGTCCATTGTGTTGAAGCTGACGAATCCCCAGCCTCCATTGACAAGTGCCCTGATGTTTCCGCCGCTGCCGGCTGTTCTCCCGATCTCCTCAAGACGTCTGCCCCGATACGCCAAACGCGTTGACTGGCTTTCGTCCATGCGCATCTCGATATAATCGGCATGGTGTCCTTTTAATGCGTCGGTAATCTGGTCATGTATGGTATCCACGGTAGGCTTATTGTAATTGAGAAGTTAATCAAAGGCAATACGTCAATTCGAAGACTGTTTGTTTGGCTGTATTTCTTGGACTTTTGAGTTGATTGAGATGTATACTTTTAGTGGAGGTGTCGATATGCAGTCAAGTCTCATCAGCAAGATTGAAAAAGCCAAACGCTATGCACAGCAACCGGAACGAATTAACATCTTAGACTTCGAAGCTACCTTTAGTGGGGAAAATAGCACGCATCGTATCAGTTGCCGTGATGGCAAATGGAGCTGCACTTGCGATTTCTTTACACAATGGGGACACTGCAGTCACACCATGGCGCTTCAGCGTCTTCTCGGTCCGATGCTGCCGGCGGAGGCTCGTTCATCTCCTATGAGTGACTAACTGGCAGAGTTCTGCTGGTTAGCGCCGGATAGAGCGACCGATGGTGTAACTGTTGTAGCTGGCTAGATATGCCTCTGCGCATCGACTTCTAGCCTGACCATTTTTAAATTTGTGAATACGGATAATTGTGTGCCTATTTAATTTTCTGTATAATAAGTGGGATTTTGCTATGTAATTTTCATCAGAATGCTACAATAAAACTGTAAAGAGGCCGCGTTTGTCGTACTTTATGCAGCCGGACAACCGGCGGAAAAGATACCTTGCAGTGATACTCGAGTTTTTAGCTTTGCTGATGCTGTGGCTTCTTCTCTCCGGACAATTCGATCTGAAGCATATATCCCTTGGTGTGCTTTCCTGTGGAATAGTAACTGCTCTGACAAATGATCTGCTGTACTCGGGACGGTCGGGATTGCATAAGGTGAGCGATTTCTTTCCCTTATCCTGCTTCTGGCGGATGCTGGTTTATACGCCATGGCTGCTCCTTGCCATCGTCAAAGCGAACATTGGCGTCGTAAAGGTAGTTCTTAGTCCGAAGATGCCGCTGGATCCTGTATTCCTGCGATTCGATTGTCATTATAAAAGGGATATCTCTTTTATTTCGCTGGCAAATTCGATAACGTTAACGCCCGGTACTATTACAGTCATGCTGGATGATGGTCGATATGTTGTTCATGCCTTGGATCTTGGCATGGCGGGAGACCTGGAGACAGCGCTTATGCAGAACAAGGTAGGTAAGATGTTTGC
>DNCV01000061.1 GCA_003484395.1 Dehalococcoidia bacterium | reverse complement strand
AGGTGCCTATATTCGGCGAATCCTATGATCTTAAAGCACACGTGGAAATATTCGATGAGTTCAGCGCGCACGCCGACAGGGATGCCCTGATGAAATGGATAACCAAATGCAAGAGCTGCTGGCGGAAGGTTTTTGTGGTTCATGGAGAGGAAACAGCGTCGCTTGAATTCGCACAGACGTTGAGAGACACCGGCATCTCGGAAGTCATTGTTCCCGAGCTCAATCAGAGTTTTGTGCTATAAACGATATTTGACTTGCACCGTATCCGCTTGATACTCTTGGTGACCACCTGTGGAGGAAACGTTATTGAATATCTTGCTTGTCTATCCTGAATATCCGGATACGTTCTGGAGCTTTAAGCACGCACTGAGATTCGTCTCCAAAAAAGCGGCATTCCCCCCGCTGGGACTGCTTACCGTTGCTGCAATGCTCCCGAAGGAGTGGAAAAAGAAACTGGTCGATATGAACGTGCAGACGCTCACTGACCGTGATATAGAGCAGGCCGATTTTGTCTTCATCAGCGCCATGTCCGTACAGAGGGAATCGGCGCACCAGGTAATTAAACGCTGCAGAAAACTCGGCATAAAAACCGTTGCCGGAGGACCACTGTTTACCAGCGCCGCTGAGGAATTCGACGATATCGATCACCTGGTACTCAATGAGGCGGAAATAACGTTACCGCTGTTTCTGAACGATATCGAGAAACATAATCCGGGACATATATATACGTCGACAGAAAAACCGGAGCTTGACAATACTCCAATACCGGTATGGGATCTCATCGATATCAGAAAGTATTCATCGATAAATATACAGTACTCGCGGGGTTGTCCCTTCGATTGCGAGTTCTGCGATATCATCGTTCTCAACGGCCACAGGCCGAGGACGAAAGGAAAAGAGCAATTACTGCGGGAGCTTGATGCCGTCTATGACCGTGGATGGCGGAGAGGCAGCGTCTTCATCGTTGACGATAACTTCATCGGCAACAAGAAGAAATTGAAAGCTGAAACGCTTCCGGCAATTGCAGCATGGATGAAGCGAAAACGATATCCGTTCACATTGCTGACCGAGGCTTCGATCAACCTCGCTGATGATGACGAGCTGATGTCCCTTATGGTAAAGGCCAACTTCAACATGGTATTTGTCGGCATTGAGACCCCTAATGAGTCCAGCCTCGTTGAATGCGGCAAGTACAACAATGAAAATCGCGACATGGTCGCGGATATAAAGAAACTGCAGAATTACGGTTTGCAGGTTCAGGGCGGTTTCATACTCGGATTCGATAACGATGATCCCGCTTCGATCTTTGAAAGTCTTATCGCGTTTATACAAAAAAGCGGCATTGTCACCGCCATGGTCGGACTGCTCAATGCGCCACGGGATACCAGGCTCTATAAACGGCTGTCAAAAGAAAACAGACTCCGAACAGTTTTCTCCGGCAATAATACTGATTTCTCCATGAACTTCATTCCAAAGATGAATATGAATACACTGGTCGCCGGATATTCAAAAGTGGTACGAACGATATATTCGCCGAAACAATATTATGAACGGGTTATCCTGTTTCTTAGGGAATATCATCCGGCTCGCCGGAAAATGTCCAGAGTGCGCAACGAAGATATTGCGGCGCTGATTAAATCGCTGTTCATACTCGGGATTAAAGAGGCGGGAAGGCAGCATTTCTGGAAGCTCATTGCATGGACATTAGCCAGACGGCCACGATCGTTTCAGCTATCGATAACGCTGGCCATATACGGTTTCCATTTCCGAAAAATAGCCGAAGGCCACAAACCGTCTCCGTTAGCCAATTACTAGCCGCTCAATATGCCATGCCTGTTGTATTATATTTACAGCGTTATAGAAAAAATCGACTATTACCATTTTTACAGCATTAAACTTTGGAGTAGAGACAAATAAACCTATGAAAGTGATTGTTGACGCAATGGGTGGCGATCACGCGCCGCTGGAGATAGTGAAGGGCGCCATCGACGCCAGCAACGAAGATAGAAAAACCGAGATTCTCCTCGTCGGCAGGCAGTCCGAGATCGAAGTGATACTCGCAGAATACCCGCACCGGGAAAAGGCGATTCATATTATAAATACTCCCAATGTTATCGAATTTGCGGAACATCCCGTCAAAGCGATACGGAGCAAACCGAATTCATCGCTCGTCATCGGCATGAAATTGCTCAAGGAAGGCAAAGGAAGGACATATATCTCTGCCGGCAGCAGCGGAGCCATGGTGGCAGCAGCCGTACTCATTCTCGGTAAAATTCCAAATGTCATCCGTCCCTGCCTCGGCATCCTCATTCCTGCGCTAACCGGACCAACGATCATACTGGACGTCGGAGCCAATGCAGATTGCACACCCGCTTTTTTACAGAATTTCGCACAGATGGGAACCNNGAGGAGAAGACCAAGGGAAACGAGCTTATCTCTCATACACATAACCTCCTCGAAAAAAGCACGCTGAATTTCGTCGGCAATGTCGAAGGAAACGATCTGACAAAAGGAGTTGCCGATATCATCGTAACCGACGGATTCACCGGCAATGTCGTTTTGAAGACTATCGAGGGCGTCAGCGAAACGTTCACCGAGTTTTTCCGGGAATTGATTATGACCGACCACCGGCTAAAGGATGCCATACCGTATTTCAAACTGGCGATGGGCGCATTCGCAAAAAAGTGGGACTACAGCGAATACGGCGGCTCGCTTCTCCTCGGCGTCAACGGCAACGTCGTCATCTCACACGGGCGCAGCAACGCCAAGGCCATGAAAAACGCCATACTCTTCGCTGCCAAAACAGCCGATCTGAAAGTGGTGGAGACTATAAAAGCAGGCTACGAATAAAAGAGCTCTTATTCGTTCAGTTTTCGTTTGAGGTCCTCATAGCCCGTCATTACCGAGACTATATCGAGAAAATCCTTCGTTGAACCGGTTCTCTCTCTCAACCTCTCGATATCACGGGCTACAGGACTCACAGAAGACGGATCCTGCCCGTAAATACCATGAAAAGCGAAATACGCCTGATTCAGTTTCCGTATATGATATCCGTTTTGCACAAACAGCTTTCTTCGCTCTTCCATGTACGCTTCCGCTTTTTCAATATCACCCTGAGCCAGATAGATATCGACCTGTCTGCGTGTCTCACTCATCACGGTATCAAAATCAAATCCCCCCGTATCTTTCTTCTTTTCCTGCACAGTAGCAGCATTGGAATAGTATTTCCTGTATACCTCAGCGCCGATCTCATCGCTGATAATCCCGGCTGCCGTTTCATTCATGGTGACAAGGTCGGCATCACGTCTGATGCCTAGGGAGTCCAGCACATATCCGAATCCGAGTGGTTTAAACGCCAGGTATTGATGCAGCCATTCTTCAACGGCAGCGTTGACGATATACCGCATCGTCGCATCGGAAGAGACGATAGGGGGAAATGTGCCGCCGAAACCGCCGAGTGGCTCCACCAGCGATGAAAATCCGAGAGCATCGATCTGCCTTTCCAGCGATTCCATATCTTCGACGTTCATGGTTTGTCGCAACAGCAATCTGTCCCTGTATTCTATTTTGTCTCTCGGGGAGATGATCAGAAGATGAGGCGGCGGCTCGAGGCTGACGACGGGTGGAGGGAACACCGTTATTCCCTGTTCCCGCACTACTGATTCGATATGCACGGACAATTCCGATTCCACTGCGGATTCGTTCCGATTCCATGCCTTTATCCCCAGATCAAGCAGGGCTTTGCATTCCCAGGATACAAAAGGAAACCTGTATGGTTCAGCAATGGCATGTGCTCTGACAAGAGGATCATCCTTTGCTAAGCATCCTGCGAACAATACGACACCCGTCACAATAATAAGTAGTAGAATAAAAGAACATAAACGTCGCATAACGATATCACGGCAGGATAAAAATCGGCCCACCTAAAAAGGGAAGCCGAAGGCTCCAAGCGCAAAGATAGCATGAACGACAACCGATATCCAGAATATCCACCAGATATAACAGTGAAAGGCATAAAAACGCTGATACCATGTATATTTCATCAGTTTTTGAGCAATTGCCGTAACGCCGACGCACCTGCATGTCAGCAATACCGCTATCGCTGAAACAAGATTGAGTATGCCGAGCACAAAGATCAGTTGTAATGCAAATGTCGTATGAAATATCTCCATTATATCCGTTACCTCACCTACTTAGTTAATCGTTAAATCCCCGAAGCCCCGGGACGCATGCTTCAGATTAAAGCTATCATCGCGACCGTATGCCCAGATAATCTTGGTGACGCCTTTGAGCAGCGGCAGATCGTATTTGTCACTGGTATCGAGAGCCTTCTTAAATTCGATAGTGGTGAAGCCGCCTTCCTCCCTACTCCCGAGATATTGATATTGTCTTTACCGCCGAGCTCGGTATCCGGTGGGTGCTGCCCGATATCGCCGGCGCTGAACTCTTTTGACATGGGTGGCATTCCTCCTTTATCGTTCCATTTCGCTTGTACGTATCTGATGGCAACAGATGTTGATCTAGTGTAATTGTAATGAGCACACGGCTGAAAGACAATAGCATTCCAAAGAGAAATACATTGCAGTGAATCCAGCCGTAGCTTATTGATATTGACACCATTGATAGAATTAAAAAAAGTGATACAATAAGCATACTAAGCTATAAAGATGCTTAAAAAATAAAGAAAAGGAGTATTGCATGAAAAAATTGATTCTTTTAGCGGTAATCACAATAGTAGCTGTCCTGATGATTGTTCCGGCAATAGCAGCAGCGGCATCCTGCGATGGAGCTCCCTGGTCAAGCGGCACTGGCACCTACGAGGGACTAAAATGGTCTAGCGGCACTGGCACCTATGATGGTCGCGGCTGGGCCAGCGGCACCGGCACTTACGACGGCCGCCCCTGGTCTAGCGGCACTGGCACCTATGATGGTCGCGGCTGGGCCAGCGGCACCGGCACTTACGACGGCATCCCCTGGAACGGCGGCGTCTGCAAATAACATCATAGCCGTCAAATCAAAGATAGTTAAAAAGGATGAGCAGCTAAAAGTTGCTCATCCTTTTTTCTGACTAAAGCAAAACGGAAATTTATTCAGGTTTCACTATATACCCGACCGCATTGCATAAGAATAAAACATCCGCCACTTTATACTGCCAAAACTTTAACCGTCAATTCAGAGACACTGATTACACCGATATTCAGATTATGCAACTCGCTTATCTGATGGCGACAGTTATCGCACGAGGTTACTATGATCTCAACACCTGTTTTACTGATTTGCTCCGCCTTCATTATGCCTGAGTTCAAACGGATATCACTCCACTCAGGTATGGCTACGAGACCGCTGCCGCCACGCATTACCGCATACGCATGTCCGCATTCAGTGATAATCATTTCCTGTACTTTAAGCCTGACGGCTTCATTAATTAGTTCCCCCTGAAAAAAGTGACATCGGACCATGTAATCAATGGCGTCGATTACTCGTGACCCAAGCTTCTAGTTATCCCTTTAAGGGAGTGAGTAATTGCTGGATAACTATTAAGCTGTAGGCTTTGTTTTCGATTGTCTCACACGCTTCCGCTCGTTTTCACTAAGCAAGCAGCCGCTGATACAGGAGTATTTGCAGACACCATCGCATGGTTCGATGTGGAGCGTGATATCGGCATTGGTGAAATGCATGCGGAAATCTTTTGTGATCTGCTCGGCAATATCGTGTGATTCATGGACGGTCATATCCTCATCGACGACCATGTGAAAATCGATGAAGCGATTAGATCCTGCCTTCCTGGTGCGCAAACGGTGAAAAGACCTCACTGTCGGATACAGCTTTTTCATATAGTCTTCAATCCATATTTTCTCTTCGGGTGGCGTGCTGGTATCGATGAGATCTTTTACAGCGTGCGCTGTTAATTGATAGGCAGTTTTGAGAATCAGCAACGCTACGAGTATCGCAGCGATAGGATCAATCCAGTTAAGATTTGCGTTTGGGAAGATGAAGCCGGCGATCCATATTAGTCCAAGCCCGGCCATAACGCCGCCGGATGTATACACATCCGTTCTCAGATGCCAGGCATCGGCAATCAGCGCCGGGGATTCCGTCTTCGTCCCCACACTAAACAGCATCCGTGAAATAAGCAGGTTAGCTATTGATGAGAAGCACATGACAGCCACACCCCACCCAACCGTTTCCAATGGTTGTGGAGACAGTAGTTTATGTGTTGCTGCAATAATGATCCAGATAGCAGCGGCAAAGATGAGCAATGCTTCGATAGCTGCGGAGATGCTTTCGACCTTGGCATGGCCGAACGGATGATCCTTATCCGCTTCTTTGCCTGATATTCTAATAGCAATCAAAGCAATGACTGCGGCTATCAAATCCATCGCTGAATGAATCGCTTCAGACAGCACTGATATGGAGCCGATAATCAGGCCGATCGACATCTTTAAAATGACCAGTATGCCGTTGGACGTCACCGACAGAGCGGCCGCCCTGCGTTTTTCTTGTTGCATTACAGCTTGTGTATTCATATCGCCAAATATAAGCAGCCCCATGGGGCTGCTTAGTCCCACGGGGCTTTCTCTTACCCGCTGCGTTAAGCCCGACTGCTTCCCGAAATCAGGATCGTATGCTCTAAGTTATCAGCATTATAATTGCCGAAAAAACAATGTCAACGCGCCGACTTAGCTTATTTTTTGAGAATTAGTTAGCTTCAAAAATTTGCATTTCTGTCAGCATATCTGGTATACTGTATGCTAATTAAGAACCTTTAAGTCAGTCC
>DNCV01000005.1 GCA_003484395.1 Dehalococcoidia bacterium | reverse complement strand
ATCAATCGCATATCTATCGGTGTGCAATCTCTTAATGATGAGGAGCTGAAACGTGTATCACGAATTCATAGCGCCGAGCAGGCGCTATCGGCTATCCATGCTGCTGCCGCTGCCGGCTTTCAAAGAATATCAGCCGATGTCATTATCGGGCTTCCAGGCCAGACCACAAGGACGCTGCGAGAGACACTGAGCGGGTTGATATCGTTGCCGGTACAGCATATTTCAACGTATTGTCTCTCGCTGGAGCATGAGACGCCGCTTGCTTTACATCCGCCTTCTGATTTGCCGTCAGATGATGATCAGGCCGACCTGTTCGTGCAGGCGAGCGATTTTTTGAAAGATGCTGGCCTTGTGCATTACGAGATATCCAATTTTGCCCGTCCCGGCTGTCAATGTTTGCATAATCTTAACTACTGGCGTGGTGGGGAGTATGTGGGTTTAGGACCTGCGGCTGCCTCTCATCTTCACGGCAGGCGTTATAAGAATATCGCCGACCTTCCCGGCTACATTAATGATCCAAGCAATGGTATTGAAGACTGTGAAGAATTGACGGGAGAAAAGAAATTGGGTGAGGATGCGATCTTGAGGCTGAGGTTATTAGCGGAGGGACTTGACATAAATGACATTAGATCGAGATATGATGAGGATAGCGTAAACGCGCTGATGGGAAGACTGGATGCACTGATAGATGAAGGTTATTTGTCATTTGACGGTGCAGCATATCGGTTATCTTCGCCCGCTGTGCTCATTTCGAATTCGGTGTTGTGCCGCATATTGCCTTAACGTCGTAAGCTTTATTTGGTTTTACTGTGTTTTATTGGAGGTGCATCTTGCGAAAAGCTAATCGTTTATCCCTCGTGCTGTTTATTAGTATTCTTATTCGTTAAGTTAACTTATGGTTGTTGCTATTTTACATCATATGCGAGTAGAATACCACTATGGACATATTTAATAAATTCATCCAGAAAATTGGGACTATTGTCTCATTCTTCATTGCGGGAGGTGGTAGCTTGATAGCAGCTATTGCCTCTATTTATGGTTGTTTAGTCTCAGACCCATTTAAACTTCTATTGCTTATTGGCGGGTTAATTTTGATACTTATTGCCATGTATGGGTTGCTAAGTTATCACATAACTAAAAATGCTATTAGAAAATTGTCATATATAAAAGACAATACAAAAGGCATAGATGGCATTATATATTATCCAGACAGAAAAACTCCATATCCCCAAATGATTGAAGAATTCAAAAGTACAAAGACTATTTATGCACTTTGGCATATGGGTGGAGCGGCTTATAATGCTAACTTATTTCATACGGGGGTACTTAAAAAACTATTAATAATAAAACCAGAGCTTAATTTACAAAGCCCTTTAAAAGACTATATTTTGAGAACGCAAGTTGGAAAGAAGCCTGAAGAATCAATAAAAAACCTAAAAGAACGAATTGTGGTATGTAGAGCTAGTAAAGGTGAAGTATATGCCATCAATGAAGTCCCGCCCTACTTAATATCAATATCAAATCCAAATGAAATAGATTCATGGATAAAAATAGAGGAATTTAATTTAAAAGTAGAACAGATAGAAAGACGTAGTTACGTAATTTTCAAAGAACTACAACCTTACTTGTATGAGCAAATATATCGTTATTTTGAATATATGTGGAATCATAAAAAGGTAACTATCGAATAATGAAATGTAAATATTGTCAATCTCAAAATATCATTAAGTATGGCACTCATAATGAAGTGCAAAGATACTATTGTAAAGACTGTAAACGAAAGTTTGTTGCCGATTCTTTACCGCGAATGAGAACGCCATCAAAAGTAGTTGCTTCTGCTGTTGGAATGTACTATGGCGGCATGTCATTAGATGCTATTCAGAGACAAGTAACACAGGATACGGGCAAACATTATTCAGAAGTAGCTATCTATAAATGGATAACCAGATTCACAAAACAAGCTATCGCTAAAACAAAGGACTTCAAACCAGAAGTAGGTGACGTTTGGATAGCAGACGAAACAGGAATCGATGTTCACACTCGGAAACGTGATATATGGTTTTGGGATATTATCGATGCTAAAACAAGATACCTATTAGCTTCTCATATTTCAATTTCACGAACAACAGAAGATGCACAGGAATTGATAAAACAAGCGATTATAAAAGCAGGCAAAGTACCAAAAGTCATCATTACAGACAAATTACGATCATATATCGATGGCATAAAGTTTACCAGCGATCAGATAGAACATATACAAAGCAAACCATTTGTAACTGAAAACAGTACGAACAAAATTGAGCGTTTTCATGGAACATTCAAAGATAGAATTAAGGTAGTCAGAGCGTTCAAGAATATGACTACTGCAAGATTGTTGACTGATGGATGGCTGATTCACTATAACTTTTTCAAAGAACACGAAGCATTAAACAATACTCCGCCTGTTCATGCTATGGGATTGAATGTTTCGATTAGAGATTGGAATGATATAGTTTCACCACAAAAACAAATTGTAGCTACAAAACAAGTTGTTCCAGAAAGCACAGGATCATTTTTTAGACCATTAACGATTGAACAAACAAATCGGCAACAATTACGATTAAAGGTTAGACAAGCGGTACAAAAACATGCAGTCAAAAAGAGACTGAAACGGCAACAGGTAAAACAACGACAGATACAAAGACAACAACGCAAAACGCAACCTACACTATCGATTGTGAGGTTAAAATGAGCGATATGAAAGATTCAATAGATGCTTTAGGAGAAAATTTTGAAAGGTTATTGAGATGGGTTTACCCTGGATTTTTACTGACATTACTATTGTACCTAGCAAAACCATATTTATTTGAACACATTGCTTTTAATCGAACTGTTGGATTGAGCGGATTAATTATAGGATGCGTTGTAATTGGATTCATAGTTTATATATTACAAACGAATTTTCTACAACAAATATTCATTGTAATTTTCACTTTGTGTAAATGGTCTCATAGCCAAGTGTTAAGAAAACATAAAAATTTTATACATGAACTATTTTATGGTGAAGCTGAAATTATCGTAAAACACTCTGGCAAGAATTACTCTAGCTACTTATGGTCTACTTGTCACATGATGTTTATTACATGTTGGCTAACATTCCTGTTCCTCGGAGTGAAAGATTCACATTCATTTTTCTCCTGTTGGTTTGGTTGGATTTTAAGTATAAATATAGTGATATTACTTAGTTCATGTTTCTTATTCACTAAGTTATTTATAGCTGATAGAGTATTGCATTAAAATGAAAAAACAACCATTAGTTAACTTAACCTTCTTATTGGTTTGCTGTTGCCATCGTGCTCATTGGGCGGTTCAATGATGACGCCTGATCCAGGAACTCAGCGCGATGTTTTGATGCAAGTATCAACGATCGATGCGCTGGTTAACGGTATTTATGATGGCGTTATGTCGGTAGGGATGCTGAAGAAGTATGGCGATTTCGGCATCGGAACGTTTGAAGGCCTTGATGGCGAATATGTCAGCGGTCTTAATCTTCCGGGGTATCATGTGCATTTCTTAACGAAGGAGAGGAACGCCGGCGGCCATGTGCTCGATTTTACTGCCGACGAGGCGATTGCACTTCTGGACTATACAACAGATTTCTTTATGGTGTTACCTGATGAAGACAGCGATTTCTATAGAGCGGATTTCACCAAGAGTGCGGAAGAGGAGCTGGAAAAAGCGGAAAAATAATGGTTTTTCGCTTGACTGACAGAATTGGTGATGGTATCTTACAATTAAGAAATGCATATTATATAGTAGGTGGTGAATATGAATTATCAGCGTGAGCTCCTAAAGGGCAATACGGATTCATTGTTGCTCTATCTTCTCAGTTGCCAGCCTATGTATGGATATCAGATTATCAAGGAGGCGGAAAAGAGAAGTGAGGGCTATTTTCAGTTTAAGGAAGGTACTCTCTATCCTGCGCTGCATCGACTGGAAAAGTTGGGATACATTGCAGGCAGATGGGAGAAGATGCCGAATGGGAAGGAAAGACGCTACTATACGATTACAGACAAAGGTGAAAGGGATTATTTCCAGAGGCTGGAGGACTGGAAGAACTTTGTGCGGGCGGTTAATGCCGTTATCCAACCGTCCGGCGGTTGATAGCTGTCATGAAAGTAACGCGAGAGTATTTCAATTTAATCAGGAAATCGTTGAAGGTCAATAGCGTCCTTGAGGATGATGTTATTAAAGAATTACGTACGCACATTGAGGATAAGATACATGATCTTGAACAAAAGGGCTGTTCCGAACAGGAAGCACTGGAAACAGCATTATATGCTCTGGGGACTCCTCACCATCTGGCGAAGCAGATTTACGAAGTTTACAGTCAGGGAAGCTGGAAAGAGGCCATGTTTGCCGCATTGCCGCATCTTTCCGTTGCAATCCTGTTCTTTCTTCAATTATGGGAGGAGCCGTTCTGGATTTTTGCCCTGTTTTTACTCGTAGGGGGCATCGCATTATATGGTTGGTTCCATGATCAACCGACGTGGCTGTTTCCCTGGCTTGGCTACTGTCTTGTACCGGTGGTCGTCGCCGGGATTCTGTTGACCTATCTTCCGGGCTCGTGGGCATGGGTGGCATTATTGCCATATGTCATCGTCTCTTTTCTGTTGCTTGGCTTTATTGGTAAGCAGACGATCAGGAAAGACTGGTTACTTTTATCCTTGACAATGTTGCCCGTACCGATTGTTATCGGATGGCTGCTATCACTGTATCTGCAAATTGGTGCATTGCGTCTCGATATGATATACAGAACTGCCCCTATGGTTTCATTGAGTTTTGTCGTTTTATCGCTTGCAGTGCTCATGTTTGTCCGGATCAAACAGCGCTGGATAAAAGTGGGTATTTTGCTTATCCCTGAGGTTGCGCTTGTATCTATTATGGCACTGACCAGTGAAGGCGCCATGAGTTTTTTGTGGTGGTTATTTTTGGTGGCGCTGTCGGTATTTCTTCTGTTCAGTCCGGCTGTGATAGACCGCCGATTCCGATAAAATGCTAAACGTTATTTTCCTCTGATGTTTACCAGAGTGTAGCCTGTGGCGGTTTTTCGTTGGGTTTATTATCGTATGCCAGGCCGAGATGTTGATATGCAAGCTTCGTTGCTGTTCTTCCACGCGGCGTTCTCTCGAGGAATCCGAGCTGAATAAGGAACGGCTCATAGACATCCATGATAGTATCAGCTTCTTCGTTGATGACGGCGGCGATTGTATCCAACCCCACCGGCCCTCCTCCGAATTTTTGAATGATTGCCTGTAATAATTTATGGTCTATCTCATCCAGCCCCAGAGGGTCTATCTCCAGTTTCGATAGCGCTTCCAGCGCAATGGACTGTGTGATGATACCGGTTCCTATTACCTGTGCATAATCGCGTACCCGTCTGAGCAGCCTGTTAGCAACCCTTGGCGTTCCGCGAGATCTGCAGGCGATGTGTTTCAGGCTTGATGCCTCGGTCTCGATCTTGAGTATCTTTGCCGACCGTTTTAAGATGGATTCTATTGCGTCCTCATTGTAGAAATCAAACCGGAAGATCGTGCCGAATCTATCTCGCAGCGGTGAACTCATCAGCGCGTAGCGGGTGGTGGCTCCGATCAGGGTGAAATGAGGCAGATTTAGCCTGAGGCTTCTGGCTCCCGGTCCTTTGCCAAGTATGATATCCAGGGCAAAATCTTCCATACCGGGATACAGAACTTCTTCAACAATTCTGCTCAGCCGGTGAATTTCGTCAATAAATAGTATATCGCCTTTCTGCAGGTTGGTTAAAACAGCAGCAAGATCTCCGGGCCTTTCGATTGCCGGCCCCGAGGTGATCTTGATGGTAACTCCCATCTCCTGTGCGATGATATTAGCCAGTGTTGTTTTACCGAGACCGGGCGGGCCATAAAGGATAACATGATCGAGTGGTTCTCCGCGTTTTTTTGCGGCGGAGATAGCTATAGTTAAGTTTTCCCGTACTTTTTCCTGACCGATAAAATCACACAGATGCTTCGGTCTGAGATTACCGTCGAGCGAAAAGTCATCATCGCTGGGTTTCCCAGAGATGATACGTGTTTTAATCTCTCCGTCACGCATATCGGAACTTCCCGGGTGTTTCCCTGCACTCAAAATTTTTCACTCGATCCGTTTTTTTTATTAATTATCCTCTGATTCCTCAGATGGCTCGCTGACATTGCTATCGTCAACGAGTTCTTCCTCAATTTGTTCCTCGATCGGCGGCTCCGCGAGAGAATCAGGTAAAGGTTCCAGTACTGCAGTGGTGATTCCACTCGGCAATTGCCCCTGTACATCGCTGACATCGACAGATTGCGCAGGTATGAGCCTGCCGATAATGACGTTCTCTTTAAGCCCGAGCAACTTATCAGTTTTTCCCCAGATAGCAGCTTCTGTCAATACTTTGGTTGTTTCCTGGAAGGACGCTGCCGCCAACCAGCTTCCGGTATTCAGCGAAGCTCTTGTTATGCCGAGGAGAACAGTCTGTGCAGTTGCTGGGTCCCCGCCTTCAGCCAGTGTTTTGGCATTGATCGATTCATATTCAAATCGGTCAATAAGATCACCTGACAGCAGTTCGGTATCACCTGCATTCTCGATGCGTACTCTTCTCAGCATCTGTCGGATAATGACTTCAATGTGTTTATCGCTGATGCTCACGCCCTGAGACCGATAAACCTTCTGTATTTCCGAAACCAGATAATGTTGAATTGCATCTCTTCCGCTAATACGTAGAATCTCCTGTGGGTCTGATGTGCCATCATATAGCTGTTCTCCTGCTTTGATGGTATCCCCTGTCTTGAATCTGAGATGACTGCCTGCAGGAATCCGATATTCTCTCTCATCCTGTTCTTCATGTTGAATATACAGACGACCGTGTTCCGTAGCGATTTTTCCATCGAATCGTGCAGTAATCGGCTGTTTTTCAAGTGATGTTGTATCAACTTTCTTTCGGCTTTTTGTCTTGGCTGCTTCTTGAATTTCTCCTGTTTTCGCTTTAATTCTTTGTTTCTGTCCGGAAGCTGACTGTTCGGCAACGGCGATAGCTTGACCAAACTGTACTTGATCTCCGTTTGAAACTATCGGGCTGTATCCCGGCGGTAACGGATACTCATCAAGATACGTTTCAGAGTTTCGAATTACAACCTTTCGCGATTCATCTGCGCCGGAAACTTCAATTGTGCCATCTATCTCTGCGAGAGCGGCGACGCCTTTGGGAATCCTGGCTTCTACAAGTTCCTCAACTCTGGGCAGACCGCTGGTGATATCGGCGCCGACAACGCCTCCAGTATGGAATGTTCTAAGGGTAAGCTGTGTTCCAGGCTCTCCAATACTCTGTGCAGCAATAATACCTACGGCTGTACCGATCTTTACGAGACCACGTCGTGCCAGATCACGTCCATAGCATTTCTGACAGATACCGCGCTTGGCATGACAAGAAAGCGGTGATCTGACATATATTCTATTTACCTCCGCTTCTTTGAGAATTTTAATTTTTTCATCATCGATCTCTTCATTGCGGTGGACTATAATTTCACCTGTTTTTTCGTCAACGACATCGGCTGCTGCCAGTCTTCCGAGAATCCGATCGAATAGAGGGGTTAATAGTTCGCCTTCCTTTTCTTTTTTCGACATCCAGATGCCTTCATCAGTGCCGCAATCCTCTTCGAGGATGATCAAGTCCTGGGCAACATCGATGAGGCGTCGAGTCAAATAGCCGGCGTCTGAGGTACGCAGCGCTGTGTCAGCCAATCCTTTACGTGCACCGTGTGTAGACATGAAGTATTCCATCACGGAGAGACCTTCGCGGAAGCTTGCCTTGATCGGGAAGTCAATGATTCTTCCGGCAGGATCGGTCATGAGACCACGCATACCGGCCATCTGTGTGATCTGTGAGATATTACCTTTAGCGCCTGATGTTGCCATCATGTAGATGCCGCCATAGCGGTCAAGAGATTTCTCGATTGTTTTTCTGATTCTCTCAGTCGTCTCCGTCCAGACCTCAATGGCATTTGTGTATCGCTCGTCTTCTGTGATTAAGCCGCGATTGTATTGACTATCGATAACAGCGACTCTTTCATCACCTTCAGAAAGTATCTTTTGTTTCTCATCAGGAACTTGAATATCATGTGCGGCAATGCTTGTGCCCGACTTTGTCGCAAATTCAAAGCCCATCCTCTTGAGATTATCGAGCATTATAGCGGTCACGTCATTTCCCATAACCTGAAAACACTCGGATACCAGTTTCTTCAAGGCGGATTTATCCGCTTTTTGATTGTAGAATCCATCATGTCGCCTGCGAATTTCGGCGGGTAATATTTCATTAAAGAGAATGCGTCCGACGCTAGTCTTGATCCTGTTGCCGCTGTTGTCATCCAGCTTCACTTCTATTTCGTCATTAAGCTCTATTGACTTGAGATTGTATGCCAGTTTCGCTTCCTCAAAGCTGCTGAAGTGCATTAATTTTTCTTTTGATGTGGGCTTTATATTTGTCAGGTAATAGCATCCCAGAACCATATCCAGTGTTGGCGTCATGACAGGATCTCCGCTGCTGGGAAGCAGCATGTTTCTGGTACTCAGCATCTGAGTTCGTGCTTCTTTCACAGCCGATCGGGACAGCGGTAGATGAACGGCCATTTGATCCCCATCAAAGTCGGCATTGAATGCCGAGCAGACCAGAGGATGCAACTGGATAGCGCTGCCATCAATGAGTACAGGCTCAAATGCCTGGATACTAAGGCGATGCAGTGTTGGTGCACGGTTGAGCATTACCGGCCTTTCTTTCACGGCTTCCTTTAGTATCTCCCATACCTCGGGTCGTGCTCTTTCAACTTGTCTTCTGGCGCTCTTGATGTTGTGTGCGTATCCTTGTTCGACAAGTCTTCTCATGATAAAAGGTTTGAATAATTCCAGCGCCATATGTTTGGGTAATCCGCATTGATGCAGCTTCAGCTCAGGACCGCAAACAATGACGGAACGTCCACTGTAATCGACGCGCTTGCCGAGCAAATTCTGGCGAAATCGTCCTTGCTTTCCCCGTAGCATATCCGATAATGATTTCAATTTATGAGCATTGCCTGCTGTTGATGCCCTGCCTCTTCTTCCATTATCGATGAGAGCATCAACAGATTCTTGTAACATACGTTTTTCGTTATTGACGATAATTTCCGGCGCTCCCAGTTCGATGAGCCTCTTCAGCCGGTTATTGCGATTGATAACGCGTCGGTACAGATCATTGAGATCACTTGTTGCGAAGCGACCCCCATCGAGCTGTACAATAGGGCGCAGCTCGGGCGGCAGTACCGGAAGTACGATCATAATCATCCATTCCGGTTTATTTCCGCTACGCCAGAAGGCCTCAACTACTCGTAATCGTTTACTGAATTTCTTCCGGCGCTGCCCTTCGCTCGTCTTTATATCCTCAACGAGTTGCTGCCGAATCTCTTCAAGATTCATATCTCTGAGTATTTTTAAAATGGCTTCAGCACCCATGCTGGCCTCAAAGAATGAGCTGTATTTGCCTATGTAATCCTGATACTGACTTTCGCTTAATCGTTTCATAGGTGCAAGGTTCTCAAGCTCACCTGTTTTCGATTGGAATTCAGCGTTGAGCTCAGTCTTCTTTTCCGCCAGTTCCGTTTGAAGCTTGTTAACTGCTTCAATAGTTTTCTGATCGAGATGCTGTTCTTGTTCACTTTCGCCTGCATCAGCTCCCTTTTTATTTTTTGATTTTGGTTTCCCTTCCAGTTCCTGTATTTTTGCTGTGTAGGTTTTCTCTAATGTTTGGAGCTGTTCGTTATATTCAGCTTTGATTTTCGCTAATTTATCCTGAACGGCCTTTTGATCAACGGAGGTAATTATATACTGGGCGAAATAGAGTACGCGTTCAAGATCACGAGGTGAAATATCGAGAAGCAAAGCAATACGACTGGGCACACTCTTGGCAAACCAGATATGAGCGACTGGTGCCGCCAGTTCGATATGTCCCATTCTGGTGCGGCGGACTCTGGAATGCTCGACAGTAACGCCGCAACGATCGCAAGTAATCCCGCGATACCGAATTTTTTTGTATTTGCCGCAATAGCATTCAAAATTCTTGGTCGGACCAAAGATCCGTTCACAGAAGAGGCCGTCCTTCTCCGGTTTCAGGGTTCGATAATTAATCGTCTCCGGTTCGGTTACCTCGCCGTATGACCAGCTTTTAATTTGATCCGGCGATGCCAGAGATATGCGAATTGCATTAAAATCATTAACTTCAGCCATGTTTCTCCTTTACGCTAAATGTCCAGCATTTTCGGTTTTTTCTTTTCGTCGAAGAAAGGTACCAGTTCCTCTTCTTCATTGAGCAACTCGACCGCTAAGCTAAGGCTACGTAGCTCCATAAAGAGCACTTTGAATGATTCGGGAATACCGGGTTGGGTGATATCCTCACCTTTCACCAGCGCTTCGTATGTTTTGCTACGGCCAATAATATCATCCGATTTTACTGTTAATAGTTCTTGAAGGATATGTCCGGCGCCGTATGCTTCGAGTGCCCAAACCTCCATTTCTCCGAAGCGCTGTCCTCCGAACTGAGCCTTACCGCCAAGAGGCTGCTGTGTTATGAGCGAATACGGTCCGGTGGAACGGGCATGGACTTTATCATCAACGAGGTGAATTAGTTTTAACATATAGATGTTGCCCACCGTGACAGGTTGGTCAAATGGTTCACCTGTGCGTCCGTCATACAATGTCATTTTCCCGTAAATCGGCGGCGATTGCTTTTTCTCGAGATATACCTGCTCGATGAGTTTTTTGATTTTTTCCTCATCATCTTCGCATACTTTTATACCCATGCTTTCAAACCAAAGCCGTAGACACGCCTTTCGTGCTTCACCTGGATAGTCATCGCTGAATATCTTTTCGGCATCATAGCCGCGATCGGCAAGCCATTTTTTGGCTTTGCTGACCAGTTTATCGTGGGTGGGTGCTGCCTCGTGTCTGTTCCCCGTTTGGGATTGCCGAACAATCCATGCCCGCCCCAGATAGTCCTCGATGGAGGTATTGTTGGCTCCATCGAAAATCGGTGTTTGCATTTTGACACCGAGATTGTCCGCTGCCCATCCCAGATGTGTTTCAAGTATCTGACCGATGTTCATACGGGAAGGCACACCGATCGGGTTTAGTATGATATCGATTGGTCTTTCGTCCGGTAGGAATGGCATGTCCTCTTCGGGAACGATGATGGAGACAACGCCTTTATTTCCGTGGCGTCCTGCCATCTTATCGCCGACCGAGATTTTGCGTTTTTGTGCTACCCAAACACGAACGAGACGAATGACCCCTGCGGGGAGATCGTCTCCGGCTTCTTTCGTAAATTCTTTGACATCTATTACCTTGCCCCATTCTCCGTGAGGAACTCTGAGTGAGCTATCTTTTACCTCACGCGCCTTTTCGCCGAAGATGGCACGAAGCAGTTTTTCTTCTGCCGTCAGTTCCGTTTCACCTTTGGGGCTGATTTTACCTACGAGGATATCACCGGGCTTGACTTCGGCGCCAATTCTGATGATGCCATATTCATCGAGATCGCGCAAGCTTTCCTCGCCTACATTCGGAATATCTCGTATCATTTCTTCTCTTCCGAGCTTCGTTTCACGTGCTTCTATCTCATAACGTTCAATATGGATAGACGTGAATTTGTCGTCCTTAACCAAGCGCTGGCTCAGAATGATTGCGTCTTCAAAGTTATAGCCTCGCCAGGTCATAAACGCACACATTATATTCTGCCCTAAAGCAAGCTCTCCTCCGCTGGTTGCTGATCCGTCAGCGATCGGCTGGCCTTTTTTAACTTTTTGTCCCTTGAAAACTGTAGGGATTTGATTTACGCAGGTGCCCTGGTTTGTTCTGTGGAATTTAATAAGCGGATATGATCTTTTGGTTTCTTTCTTGCCGTGAGTTTCCTTGATAACTATCTCTTTGCTGGTAACTGCTACTACCTCGCCATCTTCTCTGGCGAATTGCACTTGTCCACTATATTTTGCCACTTCTCTTTCCATTCCGGTACCGATGATAGGTGCTTCCGGGGTAAGCAGCGGGACCGCTTGCCGTTGCATGTTTGAACCCATCAAAGCTCTGTTGGCATCGTCATGCTCCAGAAAGGGAATCAGCGATGTTGTTACGCTGAATACCTGACGCGGCGAAACATCCATCATGTCGATTTTGTCTGCAGGCAGCTTGAGGTATTTACCACCTTTGATAACGCCGACGCGTTCTTCAATGAATTCATTGCGATTGTTAATCATTGCGTTCGCCTGTGCAATCGCATATTGCTCTTCCTTATCCGCTGTGAGATAAATAATCTCTGATGAAACGTAAGGGACAACTTTTACTTCTCTTGTAGTTGCACCTTTACCGCTGCCCTTTATGTTCCTCAGCTTTTTAAGAATTTCTTCGGTAACGATGGTTTTAGGTTGTACGATTGTGTTGTCCTTTTTGTCAGCTATCCGTTCGTTAATAGTTTTCCCTTTGAGATCAGGATCATCGATGCGGAGTGACCGAACGACTTTTCGATAGGGTGTTTGAATAAAACCGTATTCATTCACCGATGCATAGGTAGCAAGCGAGCCGATAAGGCCGATGTTTGGGCCCTCGGGAGTTTCAATCGGACAGATTTTACCATAGTGGGAATGATGGACGTCGCGGACATCGAAGCTTGCTCTTTCCCTGGAGAGACCACCCGGACCCATTGCTGACAGCCTCCGTTTATGTGTGAGTTCGGCTAACGGATTCGTTTGATCCATGAACTGAGAGAGTTGTGAGCTGCAAAAAAATTCCCTCATTGCTGCCGTGATCGGACGATTATTGATCAGGGACGTTGGCGTTGCTTGTTCAGGATCGGTGGTGCTCATTCGCTCTTTAATTGTTTGTTCTAGCCTGAGCAAACCTATGCGGAATTGGTTCTGTATCAGATGTCCCGCAGTTCTCACGCGGCGATTGCCGAGATGGTCGATATCATCCGGTTCTTCGTTTCCATTATTGATCATGATCATATGTCTGATGATCTCGACAAAGTCCTCGGCTTTCAGGATATGTTCTGTTTCCGGTATATCGAGGTTCAAACGCTTATTTAACTTATATCGTCCCACTTTACCTAGATTGTATCGTCTTGGATTAAAGAACAGGTTATAGAGAAGTGCTTGTGCATTTTCCGGTGTAGCAAGGTCGCCGGGACGCAATCTGCTGAAGATATCAGCAAGTGCTCCTGTTTTTGTTTTTGCCTCTTTGGGTTCCCTGTCTATTGTTGCCTGAATAAACGATCGTCCTTGTTCAGCGTTGTCCACATCGCTGAACAGTTTGATGAGCTGTTCATCTGAATCGTAGCCAATAGCTCGCAGCAGTGTGACAACAGGTATTTTACGTTTACCGTTCACTTTCACGGATAAGACATCTCTGTTCGATGTTTCAAACTCAAGCCACGTTCCATGCTCCGGAATGAGCTTTGCCGAACAGAGATCGATATCTCTTGATATGTCTCGTTGAGTACTAAAATAAATACCAGGAGAGCGGAGTAACTGGTTGACGATAACTCGCTCGGCGCCACTAATGACAAATGTACCGTCTTTTGTCATTAGTGGGAATTTGCCAAGGAAAATCTCCTGTCGTTTGATTTCACCCGTTTGTTTATTTGTCAGCTCCGTTCTGATATAAAGAGGAGATTCATATGTCAGATCTTTTTGCAGGCATTCTTCTGCAGAGATCGGCGGCTTACGGAATTCGTAATCCAGGAAACGTAGCTCAAGTTTGTTCCCTGAATAATCGGTAATGGGCGATACTTCTTCCAGAAGTTCTTTCAGGCTTTCTTCCTGAAACAATCGAAATGAATCAAGCTGTACTTTGATTAAATTCGGTGTTTCCAGTACTTCCGGGAGTTTAGCAAATGATTTTTTAATTAATGCACTGCCGTTGCTCTTGTCTGATGTTGCTAATGTAGACATTCGTTCTCCTGCTCAGATATAATTCTTGTAAAAAGAGAAGACAAAAAATCCTGCATTACGTAAATTAATACTCTATAAGGGGTTATTTGATACTAATTCGCAGGCACATAAGTATTGCAAAAATATAGTTTAGCGCTTCTTTGGCCAATTGTCAAAAATTCCTAACAATTATGTCAAGACTCGTTAGAAATGTCC
>DNCV01000004.1 GCA_003484395.1 Dehalococcoidia bacterium | reverse complement strand
TGCCCTGGAATTTCTGGGCGAATAAACGCTGAAGGAGGGCAGGGAAGTTCTGCCCGGCGTTCTTTGTCAACACAATGATGCTTGCGTCCATTGCGGTTAATTATCCAGGGATACGGAGTAATCGTCAAGGTTGATTGACTGGTTGCAGGACTACATATCAGGTGGGATATTTTTTACATGTTATGTAGATAACGTGCGCATGCTGGATTGATGCGGATTGTTTTTAAAAATCGTTTGAGGAGACTTGCAACACGATGGCACCTTGGTAGCATATCCTCACCGATGCTATAGTCGGAGCGGATGGTCTGGTGACCATATCCCACTTGCTCAAGCCCGGCGTATCCCGTCCATCCGTCGGTTATGACCGTCGCACCGGACTTCGCCATTCCTTCGATCGCGTTGCAGAGGGTCATGCCGGAAACATCATTTTGTCTCCAATAACTGTTTATCAACCCCTCACCCTTTATCCCTCTCCCCTTTATAAGGTGATACGTCGGTGCCGCCACCACCAAAGCTAATTCTCAATGGCGCTTTAGCTCTAACAATCATCGTAGCACTGTTCATCTTATAACTTACTCTTATAGACCCTAAGAAACTCTTCTCTTGGTATCTTTGATTGCCTGCAAATGCTTCTTAAGGTAGAGCCTTTTATCCTCTCATGATTGGGTATAGTCAAGGGCGTCTTGCTACCATCAGGGTTTTCTCTAATCATCGAAATGTGGTCTCCAACTCTTACAGTCTTAAATCCCAAAGCCTCGAGGGTTTTTATCACCTTTGGTTTCGATGCATCTCTCGGGAATCTCATTACACCGCTACTTCAGCAACAAAGGTTTCCACATTATCTTCGAGTTCAAGAGTCTCCTCCCCGAATGTTTCTATGTGAAACTTAATAGCAGATTTTATATCGGCAAGTGCTTCCTCATAGATATCGCCTTCCCCAACCACTACACCTTTTAACCCAAGAGGATATGCTACATATCCCTCAGGATGTTTTTCAACTATTATCTTTATCTGTTTCATCTCCTTTCTCCTTTATCTTCATTAACTAACCATTAACTATCCCGATGAAATTGTATCATGGTCATGCCCGATTTCTCTCTTTTCTCTGGATATGGGGTGGAACATCGGTCCCGCCACCGCCAAAACTGATTCTAAGCGGCGCTTTGGCCCTTACAATATGCAATTATATGCCCTCTTGAATAGTTTGATAATAACACTTATAAGCCCAGGATACCAAGCAATTTTTCTCTAGCTGCCTGCTCAGAAAATCTGTTACAGTTTAGTTTTTCCAAAAAGTAACTTGCAGCTTATACTATATCCCCCCCCCGACTGTCAAGCGTTCGTATTCACTGTGTTCGTATTCACTGGTGTTTCCAGGAGTTTTTTCGAGAATTTTATCAACTTTGGTAAAAAGTCGGTAAATTTAGTGATTTGCCACTGGACTCCAGCTCGTCTTTGAGATAGCATGAAATTGATGGGTGAGACGACGAGAGNNGCGATGGAGTGGTTGTGGGCATGGTGGACGGCGGCCTCCGGCTCATAGGCGATATGCCAGCCTGCAGAGAGAATGCGCTTTGCGAACTCTTTATCCTCGCCCAGAAGCGCCGTCTCGGAGAATCCGAACTGCTGCCAGATATCTTTTCTGAGAGCGGAGTTTACGTTGGAGATGAACATGTTGTCTCTGAAGTAGTCAGGATCATCGCGTGTTACGGCGATTTTGAACGAAGGGAAGAAGTAGTAGTAGAAGAATTTTTCGGGAGGCTTGGTGGTCTCCCAGGAAAGCTGTCTGCCGCAGACCATGGCCACAAGCGGATCATTGAAGGCGTCTATCAGCTTCTGAAGCCAGGTGTTGCTCTGGGGCAGCGCATCCTGCGTGATGTATACCAGATATTTGCCGGCTGCGAGCGATGCGCCGAGATTTCGGGTTTTCCCGTGGTGGAACTGCTGCGGCATGATGGCGGTTATTTTGACCGGGTGCTGCTGCGCTGCGGCAAGGGTGGCATCGGTTGATCCTGAGTCTATGACAAGAACCTCATACGTGCCCTGGAATTTCTGGGCGAATAAACGCTGAAGGAGGGCAGGGAAGTTCTGCCCGGCGTTCTTTGTCAGCACAATGATGCTTGCGTCCATTGCGGTTAATTATCCAGGGATGAGGAGTAATCGTCAAGGTTGATTATGGGACTGTTCTAAGGCGATTTATTTTTTGGAGGTGCGTGCGTATAGTCCTCTGCGTGATGTTTTCGAGTCGTTCTGTCCGGTGACGTGAGAAAGAGCAGATACCACATATTGATTCAGGCTTACGCCTTCACGTTCGGCAATTTGATCAAGTTTACGATGCAGGCTTTTCGGGACTCTGACAATAAATTTACCACTATATTCGCTTTCATTACGAGGCAACGGTATTTCATTGCCATCCTCGTACATTGATTCGAGCCATAGCTTCCGTGCAATATCTATTTCTTCATGCATATCATCCAGTGTTTCTGCTTGAGCCATGCAGCCAGGCAGGTCAATAATTTCTGCAAAATATCCACCTTCTTCCGCTTCATGAATAGTGACAGGATATTTTAATCTGAGATAATATTCAAGAGGTTTTCGGCCCTTTTCTATAAGCCTCTCGTCTTTCACGGTTTTATGATACTACATTTGGTATCATTGGTCAATGCTTTTACATGCTGAACAGTATCACTGAACACATAATTTGAGATTTGTTGATATGTGTGGAGCATCGGAAGAAAGTGAGTGCGTGAATGTATATAAACTCGTTAAAACCTGTACGGCTTTAGCCCAGCGCGTGGTAAGCATCGAGGACTTTGGCGCTGTCCCCGATCGAAACCATTGTGCCGTTATTGAGCAGCAGCGACCTGGAGCATAATTTTTTTACCGCATCGGTAGCATGTGTGACGAGAACTATGGTTTTCCCCTGCGACCTGAACTCGTTTATTTTGTCCATGCACTTATTCTGGAATGCTTCGTCCCCTACTGCCAGCACCTCATCCATGAGAAGTATCTCAGGATTGGAATAAACGGCGGTGGCGAATGCCAGCCTCGTATACATGCCTGAGGAGAAATTTTTCAGCTTCATATCCTCGAATCGCTTGAGCTCGGCAAATTCGAATATATCGTCGTAGTTCTTTCTGGTCTGCTTCTGGCTGATGCCGAGTATTGAGGAGTAGATGAATACATTCTCCCTGGCGCTCATCTCGGATTGGAAGCCGACTCCCAGCTCCAGAAACGGTGCTATCTTGCCCTGTGTGGCAACAGCGCCGCTATCAGGATACATGACCTTTGCCAGTATTTTGAGAAGCGTGCTTTTCCCAGAGCCGTTTTTGCCGATGATGCCGAATGTCTCGCCTTTTTGCACTGAGAAGCTGATGTCCTTCAATGCCCAGAACTGCTCGTAGCCGGTTTGCCCTTTCAGTATGCCGACGATATTTTGAAATACCGTTGTCTTCCTCTCATGTGGGATGCGAAAATTTTTGGAGACGTTATTGACGGTGATCGCTTCCATTATATCGCCTCCGCAAAGCGGCGCTGCAATCTGGAGAAAAAGATATTCCCGATGATGACAGCGGCTGCACCGCAAACGATAAGGTATAGGATGCCAGTCAGCGACGGCAGCGCGCCGGCGATCATAACGCTGCGGTACATGGCGAGAATCTGCGTGATCGGATTCAATACATAGTACGGCATCAGATACGCGGGCACGATGGATATCGGATAGATGATGGGAGCGCAGAAGAACAGGATATTGATCAGTACCTCCCAGATCTGGTTGAGATCACGGAAGTAGACGAACAGCGCGGATAGAAACAGCCCGGCGCCGTAGACTATCAGAAAGTAGAGGAAATGAATGACCGGGAAAAGCAAAATGGTGAGAGGCAGGCCGCCAAGCAGGATGAACAGGATGGGTACCAGCACCAGAAATTCGAGGAAGGAACTGATGAGACTGGCGAGAATAACGCTGAGCACAAGTATCTGCCGGGGTATATAAACCTTGGTGACGAGGCTGGCTTTCCCGACGATGGCCATGAGGGCGGAGCCGGTGCCGGATGCGAAGAATCGCCAGGCTACAATGCCGACAAGCAGGCTTGCGGCAAAATTCTGCTCCTGCTGGAAGAGATATCTGAAGACAAAGTAGAGAACGCCGGACAGCAACAGCGGGCTGAGCAGCGACCAGAAGAAGCCGAGGAAGGTGTTCTGATAGCGGTTTTTGAATTCGGTGACGGTCAGCCGCCAGATAAGCTCTCTATAGTTCCACAATTTTCAACTCCAAATCAAGATTCATCATCGATATGTTACACGATTTTTATCAATTGATCCCACTGTATATTCCATCTCAATCGCCGCAGCAGCGCGAAATCGGTGATCTTGCGTATGCGGTTGTACCGCTCGCGTTTCCGCCTCACGGCATCTTTGTCTTTCAATGCATCGCTCATGGCTTTGAACCTGGCTTTGATATATGCCGCGCCTTTTATGATGCTGTAGCCGGTTATCAGAAGCTCTATTATAGCAAAGACGGGGGAGCAGGCTATAAGAGTCACGGGCTTGAGCGTAGCCTGCAGCAGGACGAGGCGGTTTTTTTCCAGCGCGTAAAACTTTGCCGAATTCATCTTCAGCGTGTATTTGTGATAGACGATTGATTCCGGGATGCAGTAGAGGTCATAGCCCATGAGGTTGACCAGCCAGGAGACGATGACATCGTCATTGCCCATGAAGCAGTCCTCGGGGGCGCCGCCCATCCACTCGAACACCTCCCGCCTGATCACGTAGGAGCAGCCGCTGATGCCGGAGACTCTCTCCGGGGCCGTTGAGCGGTCGTTTTTCCTGTTGAGGCTGCGGCAGAAGCCGAGGCCGGAGACGTGGATATTCAGGCCTTTTGTATTGATTGTATCGCGTTGGTCGAAGAGAAGGATTTTGGGCGTGACAGCGCCGGTCCCGGGATTGGCATTGAGGAACGCGACCAGTGCGCTCAGCCAATCGGGATCGACCTCTGTATCGATGTTGAGCGGTGCGATGTAGTCTCCTGTGGCATGAGCAAACCCGGCATTGATGCCGCCGGCATATCCCGTGTTCTCGCTGCAGGGGACGAAGATGAGGGAGGGGAATTTGCTCCGGGCATAGTCCAGGCTGCCATCGCCGGAGTTGTTATCGACGAAGATGATCTCAACGTTCTGGTAGTTCTGCCGCAGCGCCGATGAAATGCAGGCATCGATGTGCGGCATGCCGTTGTAGTTGACGATGATGATCGATACTTTGCTCTGCATGGCTTAACAGCTCTTATGCGATAGTATACAGGCTTTGGGGGAAATGTTGAATTGGGAGTTGCTGACGTCAAATCGAATTTGTGCGATGCCTTCGCTGTTTCCGTGATGCCTCGGCCTGGCCGGCGGCGTGAGAGAGGGTCGATACCAGATACTGGTTGAGGCTTACGCCTTCCCGTACGGCGAGTTGATCCAGCTTGCGGTGGAGGCTTTTGGGCAGACGGACATTGAATTTGCCGCTGTATTCGTGTTTGCTGTGGGGGAGGGGGATATCCTGTCCATCCTCATACGCAACTTCTATCCACAGTTTGCGCGCATCCTCTATCATCTCGTAGGCTTCTTCGATAGTTTCGCCTTGAGAATAACAACCGGGCAGGTCTTCGATTTCTACAAAATAGCCGCCTTCAGGAGCGGCTTCAATGGTGACAGGATATGTAAGGCCAATATAAAATTCCAGGGGTTTTCGTTCAATTATAGTTTTCACGTTATTCCTCCAATCTCAGATTTTTAATAATTCGGTTCACGTAAGGAATTTTAACGTATTTTGTCTTTTTAGACTGCACAATTGTTATCGGTTGAAAGCCCTTGTGGTGGTAACCCCGATGGCTTCCACTGCTTTTTTTTAAATAATAGCCGCAACTGGCGAGTATCCTGTCACAATCATCAATCGTAATGTGCGTTTTATCGTTTAGAAACTTTCGAATTAACCTCTCGTCTGTCATGTTTCATCTTATAGTACCATATATGGTACTATTCAACAAGCGGTTTGATCTGGATTCTTATTTAATGTGCACCACGATGATGATATCGCCTGGTTTGCCGTCCGTTGTCTGAAGGGCGTTTCTGAGCCTGATCTTCGCGCCTTTTTTGACGCCGGCAGGGATTTTCACACGGAGCTTCTTTTTATTTCGCGTCAGGTCTTTTTCCAGCCCGCGCTTTGCCTGGCTTTTCGTGATCGTTATCTCGTATCGAACGTCCTGACGTGCCGGCTGCTGCGCCTGTGCAAACAAATCGGCGAGATTGATGCCGCCGGGGAACGTGGTGAACTTGATCCCGCCCGGCCCGCCGGCGCCCATATTGAACGTCCTGAATGAGAAATTCTTGCCCTTTAGCGCATCGCCAAAGATGCCGTCGAGGAAATCGAATTTAAGCCCGGCCCCGCCGAAATCCTTCATCAAATCCTCGAACGTTGTCCTCGTCGAGGCGTTGCCGAAGATATCTCCGACATTGTCCGCTGTGCCGAACTGATCGTACCGTTTGCGTTTTTCGGGGTCACCGAGGACACTGAAGGCCTCGTTGATCTCTTTGAATTTTTCGTTCGCCCACTTCTCCTTGCCCGGGTTGCGGTCCGGGTGATATTGCATCGCCAGTTTTCTATACGCCTGCTTTATCTGCTCTTTTGTGGCAGCTTTGGTGATGCCGAGTATCCCGTAATAGTCTTTTGCCATGGATTCCCTCTTTGTTATCGCGCGCTGATATACAGCCTTGTTTTTGCTGCTGAAATAGTAGCGCATGAAAACGGACGGGACAAGTTCTGAATCTGAAGTATCAAGTTGCAGGGATTACGAGTTTCCGCAGCAGCTTTTTCGTCATTCTACATGAACATTGATATGAATTCGTCTCATCATTTTTTAGGTCATTATAACGAGCGAAGCGACGTGATGACCCCCTGCGGCAAGCTCAAACGCTATTCAGATAGTAAGACGAGACCTTTCGATTTCGCTCAGATAACAGAGTGTTCTGGCCGTGTTCTTTTGAATTGAATTGTTCCCAACGATGTTGTATAGTAATCGATAATCTTGGTGTAGTTTAGTTTAGCATAACTTACGCTTTCTTTTTTCTGCTTACATTTCTGTAAAGAAAGTGGTAGGGAGAGGAAGTAAATGATCGCAAAACCGCTAACAAAAGGTGGAAGCGCCAAGAAAAAGGGGACTGCCACGTCTAAAATGCCAGTCCTGGCTCATGACATTATCTGCAGTGTTGGCGTCGGCATCTACGTTGTACAACATGGCAACTTTGTCTATGTCAGCCCGCTATTTCAAGAGCTCACAGGATATGCAGAAGATGAGATGCTTGGAAAACACAGTCTGGAGCATGTGTATCCTGATGACAGACAGATGGTGAGGGATATGGCCACGAAACGACTGAAGGGCGAGAGCGCCGGTTCTTACGAATACAGGTTTGTCAAGAAGAACGGCGAGGTCATAAGTATTCTGGAGATGGTCAAATCCATTGTTTATCACGGGGAGCGCGCTGCAGTAGGCAGTTTTATGGATATTACCGACCGTAAGCAACAGGACGAGGCAATTAAAGCGAGCGAGCTTAGATTCCGGGAACTGTTCCAGAATATGACTAATGGTGTAGCTATTTATGAGGCAACAGCCAACGGCGAGGATTTTATTTTCAAGGATTTCAATTGTGCTGCCGAGAATATGGAACATATAAAGAAAGAGGCTGTCATCGGCAAGAGCGTGCTTAAAATATTCCCGGGCGTGAAAGAATTTGGTCTGTTTGATGTTTTCCAAAGGGTATGGCGCAGTGGTAAGGCTGAACATTTCCCAATCGCTCACTACCATGACGAGAGAATAGAGGGATGGAGAGAGAACTACGTATACAAGTTGCCCTCAGGTGAAATTGTCGCTGTCTATGACGACATTACCGAGCGTAAGAAAATGGAGCAACAGCTTGGTTTTATGGCTACCCACGATGTTTTAACCGGGTTACCCAACCGCATGCTGTTCTTTGATCGACTGACACTGGCTTTGGCTCATGCACAGCGCAACCATTATAAGCTGGCGGTGATGATGCTTGATTTAGATCGCTTTAAAGATGTTAATGACACGCTTGGTCATGATATAGGAGACCAGTTGCTTAAAACTATGGCTGATCGGTTCATAGCTTTGTTGCGCAAGAGCGATACTGTTGCCCGTATCGGTGGGGATGAGTTTATGATACTTTTGCCGGAGCTAACAGAGACAGATTATGCTGTTATGGTTGCCTGGAAAATACTGGATGATTGCCGTCAGCCGTTTACAATTAATGATTATGAGATATGTCTTACCGCCAGTATCGGCATTACCATATATCCGGATGAGGGAGAAGAAATCGTTACCCTGCTGAAAAATGCCGATGTGGCCATGTATCTCTCCAAGAACTCAGGAGGTAATAGGTGCCGGATGTTTGCCGATACTTAAAATCGCAGTTATCTATAATCCCGAATCACTCATCAAAAGCTAATAAGCGCGTTTCAGTTTTTTGAGCGCCACTGATGTCTGTGTTTTTACCGCTCCGGGTATCTTGATGACCTGTTCATGTGCTACTTTCCAGAGTCCGTCAATCGATTCAAAATAGCCGCCAACAACGATATCGTGATTGCTGTTTCCTTCCCTTATGTTGTGTTGTGTCCTTTTCTGCTTACGGCAGAACTTTTTGCTGCGAAAATCGCGAATCGTGCAACGGGATAAGCAGATCAGCGATTTTCTTCACCTTCAGCATGCTGTTGTATGTCTTGATTGCATCAGTATGAAGGGCGAATGGAATCACGGGTATTCTTTCTTTGATCTTTTCCGGGGGCATGAAATTATCCCAGGTGCAGCAGAAGCCGGTGATGACTGCCGTACCTGCGACAGTTTCGATAGCGACCGATTGTCCGCCGACGCTATGTCCGGGAGTGAAAATCACTCTTATACCTTTGGCGATTTCCCTATCTCCTGTTATTGTCCGGAAATGAACGCGTTTCAATGTAGCGCTGTGATACAGTTCACTATAGAACGGATGGGGGTCCAGCGCGAATGCCAGCTCCTCGCGTTGAACGATTAATTCAGCTTTCCTGAAGCGTTCGATATATTCCGCGTGATCATGATGGAGGTGTGTTAATATTACGGTATCGATATCATCGGGGCTCATCTCCACTGTAGCGAGACCGGCTTCCAGGGATTGAAGATTCCTGACACCTGGGTATCTCGTTTCTGTAAATTCCGCTGATCCACCTCCATCGATAAGCACAGTACGATCCGATCCCTTTATCAGCCAGATATAACAGCATACTGTGGTTTTTTCATCGGATTCGCTGAGGTACAATATCCTCGATTTTTGTGCAGCGACCGTATAGAGAGGTATCGGATATATGGAACAGGTAACAGTCATATTTTCCTCCTCACGTTAGTTCCCGTGTGCTGTCCTTTAACGGGATAAGCACGATGACAGTAAACCGACTTTTCCCATTTCAATTTACAATGAGGCATTCTGACCTTCATTGCTCTTATCACCAATAGTATATTCATGGTCCCCGGTTGTCAATAGCCGCACTTGTAAGTGTTAATGTTCTATGATTTTGTC